>NZ_JBQQCO010000001.1:0-293145 GCF_052246295.1 Piscibacillus sp. B03
ATCCAGGTAGGCCTGACACTCCTGCGGGAGAAGCGAGCCAGGCGAGACCCCACAGAACGTAACGTTAGTGGAGTTCGAGGAGGCTCGCGGATCGCCCGCGGAAAGGGAAGGCCTAACCTGGAAGGTTCCCCTTAAAACACATAGTGAATTATCAGAAAATAACCTTTACCCCAACAAATATTATAGAGCCAATAAAAAACGCACCAGCTATTTTAACCGGTGCGTTACATTATTAAATTTATTCACCTGCGATTTCTTCAATTTCACCTTTTAACTTATCGAATAAGTCTGGGTCAATGCCTTCAACTTCATTACGATAGAATTCATGAACAGGTTCTGCAACTGATTTGAACTCTTCAATTTGCTCATCTGTAAGTTCGATAATCTCAGTTGGGTTATCAGTGTCTTCTTCAATTGCTTTTAGACCTGCTTCATTTTGACGTTTTTGTTCTTCAAATACCCAATCCTGCATCTCTGCAACAGTTTCTTCAATTAGTTGCTTTTCAGCGTCAGTACGTTGATTGAACCAATCCGTATTAACTGTTGTCATAGCCACATAGTTATTGTGGTTAGAGATTGTGATTGTATCTTGTACTTCGTGGAAACTAGCTGACTCGATGAAGAAAAGTGGGTTTTCTTGTGCGTCAACCGTTTCACGATCTAGTGCCGTGTATAGTTCACCCCAACTTAGAGATTGAACCGTTGCACCATAAGCGTCATAAGACTCACGCATTAATGGAGATTCCTGTACACGCATGTTTAAACCTTCCCAATCAGAAGGAGACTCAATACCTACGTTACTCGTCCAAGCCATCGCACCTTCAGTCCAGAAAGATAAAGGTGTAATGCTGTGCTCTTCATATTTAGCCCTTAGATCTGTGTTTAAAGCTTCACTTTCAGTTAGTACTTTTTGTGTTAATTCCGGATCTGCCGGGAAGAAATAGTGTAGTGAGAAAATCTGTCCGTCTTGCACCTGTCCACCAGTGAAACCCGGAGACATAACAGCTAACTCAACTCCACCTTGTTGTAATAATTGTGCTTGGTCTACTTCACTACCTAATGCACCATATTCTAATGGTTCAACTGTAATTGCTCCACCTGTTTTTTCTTCAATACGGTTAGCAAATTCAGCTGCATACTCATACTGAACCTCACCTTGAAGCTCTTCAGTTACAAAGCGCCATTCTTGTTCTTCAAATTCACCATCGCTAGAACCTTCTTCGCTTCCTGTTTCTTCTCCACCGTTAGCTTCTTCGCCACCGGTTTCTTCTTCATTGTCTCCTCCACCACAAGCAGCTAAAAATAAGCCTAGTGAAAGAATTGCAATTAATAATACTAAAAGCTTTTTGTTAAAAATAATCATTACCCCCTAATGAATTTGTAAAAATTTTATTTAAAGTGGTTTATTGAAAACACACTTTATAACTTAATCAATTAATATTAATGATAAATCTGGGACTACTATTAATAATGCCCCAATTGCTAATAACATAATGATATATGGCGGCGTACTTTTAATAACTTCAAAATATGGTTTCTTAAACACCGCACTGGCTGTAAAGATATCGACACCAAATGGTGGTGTAGCTGACCCTAATGCCGCCTGGAACGTAACGATAATTCCAAGGTGAATCAAGTCAACCCCGGCCGCTTCTGCAGCAGGCACAAAGATGGGCGTTAGAATTAAGATCACGACAATCGGATCTACAAACATACAGCCAACAAAGAAGAAAATACTTACAATAATTAATACATATAATGCGCTAGGATCTGATCCTAATACAGCCTCAGTAATTTGCTGTGGAATTTGCGCGTAACCTAGCACCCAAGTGAATAACTGACCACCAGCAACTAAGATGAAAACAGCTGATGTCACTAACCCGGTTGATAGAGCAATACTTGGGATTTTTTTAATTGGAATAGTTCTATAAATTAACACCTCTAGAATAAGAGCGTATAGTACTGAAATACCTGATGCTTCAACAGGTGTAAACCAACCTTGATAAATACCCCCAACGATTAAGATTGGGAATCCAAGTGGTAATAGCGCTTTTCTAAAATGTACGAAACGCTCTGACCAACTAGCTTTTGGCGCTAATGGAATGTCTTTAATTTTCGCATAAACTATACTATATGTAGCAAAAGCTAGAAAAACGATGATACCCGGAATAATTCCAGCGATAAATAAGTCCCCAACAGATACACCTGAACCTGCAGCCAATGCGTAGATAATCATACCAATACTTGGCGGGATTAATAGCGCCACGTCACTCGAGTTAATGATCAATGCCATCGCACTCGAATCTTTATATCCAACTTTCAATAAACGTTCTCTCATCGGACGACCAATCGCAACAACTGTAGCCTGAGTGGAGCCTGAAATAGCACCAAACATCGTACAGGATGCTGCAGTCGTAACGGCATAACCACCACGAATATGACCAACGAAAGAACCCACAAAATCTAGTAAACGTTCCGACGTCTTACCAGCCGTCATTATGTCTGCCGCAAATATAAATAACGGTACACATAATAACACTGGAGATTCAATACCTGTCAGAAGCTGTTTCATTAATAAGTCCATACTTACTGTTGAGTTATAAACCAACATAATGATTAATGGCCCCAAGATTAATGGGATCATCATCGGGAAGTTCAACAGTAAGAATATGACCATAATGGTTATTAAGGTAGTTAGCATACTATTGTCCTCTCCACATTTTCATTTTTAAAACATTATATTGACGAGATATCTTCTAACTTAACATCTTTATCCTTCTCGTCATTATAGTCAACCGAATCTGTCCCTAAATAAACTTTATCCTTCGCTTTCCTCGTGAAGTTCACATAAGTATTACGTAAGAATTGAACACCTGCAACGAAGAAACCAATTGGAAGGAATATAGCCATTAAATATCTTGGTAGCTGTAAGGAAGTTGTAATAGCTCCTGTCTCGTATTCAAACATCACGAAATGATATGTATAGTAAGCCATTACAAACATGATTACTGCAGTAACGAAATTGATAATAATCATCATGACCTTACGTACTTTGAATGGAGCAAAGTCATAAAACGCTGACATACTAATATGACGACCTTTTCTTGCTGCATAACCAATCCCCATAAATGTTGCGATTACAATCGCGAATTTACTAACTTCATAAGCGAAGTAAAAAGCACCAGAGCTAAATACCTCACGCGCTATAACATTTCCGACAATCATAATCGCTATCAAGATAATCGCAAAGCTAAGAATAAACTCTTCAAGCTTCATAAATGCATAGTCGATTTTATTAAAAACTTGTTTAACCTTATTCACTTTGGGCCTCCCCTCTGTGTCGGGTAGGTATTATGTACCCTATCTATCAATCTTTCGATAATTAACCATGACTTGTCTATTTAATAATATCTAAATCCAGTATTTAGATTCAATCTTGGTATAGACGGATATAGTTGAATTATCTTTTCTATCACTTTATGATTCAAACCAAAAAATTATTATACTCTTAATCCTTCTCTTATCCTTCTTAATAGTTAAAAATCCTCAGAATTTGTCGAAATAGTCAATTTTAACCATATAGATATAACCAAAATTATTATATTTTGATAGTTTTTCGCATACTATATTACTTCTTCATACCCTCTTTTAAGTCCTGCTAAACATAAAATTGGATTAATTTTAGTTAAGAAAGGTCAGCAGACCAAAGTTGTTGACTTTTTTACAATTTCACGTGAATGCGATTGGTTTCATGTACAATCGCAATAATTTTCGCGTACATTTAACTGCGTTTCACGTCAACTTGGACGCATTTGAGAGACACTTCACCCCGTTTCACGTGCACTTGCCTACGCTTCAGAAAAAAACAAGCCGCTGATTAATATCAACGGCTTGTTGTTCATGAATTAATTTAATACGGGTTTTTGTAATGAAACGACAGTATCTCCTGCTTCAGGTTTCACTTCATTATTTGGTGTGAAGAAATCAATGTTACCTGATTTTCTTAAGATGAATAGTAAAACACTCTCTGAATCAAGATCTTTTAAGAATTGGTTGTAAGTGTATTGCTGTGTGATTGATGTTTTCTTAAATAAGAAACCTTTATTGATTTTATCATTTAATGCACTCCAGTTTGCGCCTTCCTCAAATAATAATCGACCACTGATGTGTTTGCTAACATCTTCTAAGTGATCCCCTTGATTAATTTGAAGTGGTAACTGGAATAGATGCTCACGGCCAAATGCTGGCATGAACGTTGAGCTAACTAACGTATTATAAGAATCGTACTCTGTTAAACCAATCATATATTCATATGGTGTTAAGTCAATTTGATAATCTGTTTGCTCTGACAAAATTTCTCCATGTTCATATGGTACACCTAATCGCCTTGCATGAGATAAACGGCTCCACGATGAATCGGTAATTAATACTGGAATGTTTAAGTCTTCCAATACTTTAGCTAAGTTAACTGAGAATTTGCTGGACCCAACAATTAAGACGCCTGGTTTACTTTCAGTTGATAGTCCTAAACGTTTAGCAACCCAACCGAGCGAGAAACCATGCGCTACAACGGTTGCGAATACAAGGCCAAATGTTAAGGATGTGAGAATCTCTGCGTCCTCAAACCCTGCTTCAAGTAAAACGCCAGCAAAGTAACCCGAAACGGTTAGCGCGACAATACCACGTGGCGCAATCCAACCGACGAGTAATTTTTCTTTAAACTGTAAGTCTGTATTAATCGTCGACAAGAAAATACTTAACGGGCGAGTCACAAATAACATAGTTAAGATAAATATAATGATTGGCCAGTCGAAAATCGATAATAACGTCTCACGATTTAACGACGCCGTTAACATGATGAAAATAACCGAGATAAGTAAAATCGAGATATTTTCCTTAAAGTGACGCATATCGCCAATTGAGGAAATATGCATGTTCGCAATCGTCATACCCATAACCGTTACGGCCAATAACCCTGTTTCGTGCATTACCGTATCACTCAGCGCAAACGCCATAACAACACTGGCTAATACAACTGGTGATTTTAAGAATTCTGGTACATAACCATTTTCGAACATCCATCCAATACCGTAACCGAAAAAGGCACCAATTCCAGCTGCTAATAATGAACCAGCTAAGAACGCTAAAATCGTTGCAAACGTGACTGAGTCCATCGTCAAGAACTTAACGAACTCAAAGGCAAAGACAGCAACTAAAGCGCCAAACGGATCGACAATAATCCCTTCCCATTTGAGAATAGCGGCTGGCCTCGGTTTAAGTTTTGCCTGCCTTAACAACGGTAAAATAACGGTTGGACCCGTTACAATGAAAATACCACCAATCACAAATGCAACTGCCCAAGATAAATCGGCTATATAATGAGCCGCTAACGACCCTAGAATCCACGCTAAGAATGCACCTAGCGTCGTTATGCGGAAAATCGGTTTTCCTAATCCTTTAATTTCACGGAAGTCTAAATTCAAACTTCCTTCGAATAAAATAATCCCAACGGCAATAGATATTAATGGACTATACATGCCACCAAGATCTTCTTGCGGATTTATAATTCCAAATATTGGACCTGCTAATAATCCCATAACAGACATCACAACAATAGCTGGCAATCTGAAACGCCAAGCTAACCACTGTGAAATAACACCGAGTGCTCCAATTAACATTAAGATAAATAACAAACTATCCATATAAATACCTCACTCACTCTATAATCTCCATGATTTAAAATGTCTGCTTGTGGTATATTGTCTATAGGACAAAAGATATAGAGCCTTTCATTTTTAATTTCACGCTAGAATTATATATATATTTAGGGGGCGAGTCAATGACAGAATTAGCATCATTATTTTTACTAATTATTATATTCATTCTCATGATTATTCCAGGCGTTTTTATGATTTACGGATATTTCATCGACCGTAATCAAAAACGACATTCTGTACTGAAAAATTATCCTTTAGTAGGTAGAGTACGCTACTTTTTTGAAAGTATCGGTCCAGAACTGAGACAATATTTATTTACCGAAGACAATGACGGAAAACCTTTTTCCAGAAAAGATTATCAAAATATCGTTTTACCTGCAAAATATAAACATAGAATGGTCGGTTTCGGATCGCAACGAGATTTTGATCAACCAGGATACTACATAAAAAACACAATGTTTCCGAAGCTAGAAGAGGAACTGGCCATTGATCAAAAAGAATCGATCATGACGTACGCCTATTATATAGAAAAAGAATATCTCTTTTCACGTAAAGAATATCGAATTAAGAAAGAAATTGAGCCGTTCTTATTAGATGACAGGCATGCTGTTGTTATTGGAGAAAACTGCCCTAATCCGTTTGTCGCTAAAGGGTTAGTCGGCATGTCGGGTATGAGTTATGGCGCTTTAGGAGATCGAGCTGTGACCGCGTTGTCGTTAGGCTTAGGTCGAGCAGGTGGAACTTGGATGAATACTGGTGAGGGTGGCGTTTCGGATTACCATTTAAAAGGAAACGTTGATCTGATTATGCAAATTGGCCCTGGGCTGTTCGGCGCACGCACTGAAGATGGCGAAATGTCTTGGGAAGAATTAAAAAGAAAAGCAGATATCGAACAAATTAAAGCGTTTGAATTGAAGTTGGCACAAGGCGCGAAAACTCGAGGTGGACACGTCGAAGGTGAGAAGGTCACTGAGGAAATCGCAGCCATTCGTAACATCACACCTTATCAGACAGTTGATAGTCCGAATCGATTCAAAGAATTCAATGACGTTTATGGCATGCTAGATTTTGTTGAGCGTATTCGGGAGGTTACTGGAAAGCCAGTTGGTATTAAAATCGTTGTTGGGCAACAAAAAGACATCGATACCCTTGCTCGCGTGATGGCTGAAACTGGACAATCGCCAGACTTTTTTTCAGTCGATGGTGGTGAAGGCGGTACTGGTGCGACCTATCAAGAACTGGCGGATAGCGTTGGTTTACCGATAAAATCAGCTATTCCAATCTTGCATGGCGCATTAGTTGACCACGGAGTCCGTGACCGCGTTAAAATAATCGCATCAGGTAAGTTATTTACACCAGACCGCATCGCCATTGCACTCGCATTAGGTGCAGACCTCGTTCAAGTTGCTCGCGCATTTATGGTCACAGTCGGTTGCATCATGGCCCAAGTTTGCCACACGAACCACTGTCCAGTCGGCGTCGCAACAACCGATGTCAAGCTTCAACAAGCACTCGACATTGAAGAAAAATCATATCGCGTCACGAACTACGTCGTCTCAGTTCGAGAAGGACTATTCAACATCGCTGCCGCTGCTGGATTAGAATCCCCTACCGAACTTAAAGACGAACACGTTTCATATAAAGATTTATATGATGTGATCTATGAAAATCATTTAATGACGAACGAAAAGTAAGCTCCTCGAATTGAGGGGCTTTTTTTGTGGGTTGTTTTGCATCGTCGCGTTAGATTTATCGGTCGTTTTTTCGTTTTATCGGTCATTTTTTTGAATTGATCGTTCACTTTTTGAAATTTATCGGCCCAGTTTCTTAAATAAATCGGTCAGTTTTAAATTTTTATCGAGTGATTCTTCACAACGACTTCTCCTACCTTCCTATATACTGCATTAACCCCATTTTTTTGACCTTTATTATTATATAATTTTTATATATGTTAACTTTCCTTACATAAATTTTATTTAAAAGGTTGATTTTTCATAAAAATAAGCATATTATAATTATTAATTACATTTAGTGTTAAGAAAGTTAACAAATATTCTTAAAGGAGTGATCTTTTTGAAAAAAATTGAGGCGATTATTAGGCCTGAAAGGTTTCAAGACCTTAGAGAAACACTCGATCAAAAAGGAGTTAAAGGGATGACAATCTCTGAAGTTGCTGGCTGTGGACAGCAAAAAGGTCAAGAAGGCATGTTTAGAGGAACAAAATACGAAGTTAAACTTTATCCAAAAGTAAAAGTCGAATTAGTCGTTGATGACCATGAAGTTGACTTACTAGTTAACACCATTCTGAACGTTTGTTCCACTGGCAACGTAGGTGATGGGAAGATTTTTGTCACACCTGTTGAAAATGTATATCGTATTCGCACAGGCGAACTCGGAAAAGAAGCATTAATTTAAGGGGGAGTAAAAATGATTAAAAAAGTTTTATCGTTAATGATTGGTTTAAGTTTAATTCCTACTGTATCTTTTGCTGCAACATCAAATGAGATCGCCCCATTGATTTCATCAATTGATATGGTCTGGATGATGTTAGGTGCTTTTCTAGTATTCTTTATGCACGCTGGATTTGCGATGGTTGAAACAGGATTTACTCGTTCAAAAAATGCCTTAAACATTTTAATGAAGAACATGATGACCATAGCTATTGCATCTGTTCTGTACTTTTTAATAGGATTTGGGCTGATGTTTGGAGAGACACTTGGTGGTTTTATTGGGACATCAGGGTTTCTATTGACTGGGCAAACAGATCAAATCGGGTTCTTTGTCTTTCAAGCAATGTTTGCCGCAACATGTGCGACAATTATTTCAGGCGCAGTAGCTGAGAGAATCAAATTAAGTTCTTATTTAATACTTACCATTTTCATGACCGGAATTATTTATCCGATCGTAGGGCATTGGATTTGGGGTGACGGTTGGTTAGCTGCACTTGGGTTCGTAGATTTTGCCGGTTCCTCAGTTGTTCATTTAACAGGGGCAGTTGGTGGTCTGATGACGGTGTTAGTGCTTGGACCTCGTATAGGTAAGTATGCTAAAAATAAAGTCAACGTGATCCCTGGACACAACATACCAATTGGGGCCTTAGGCGTATTTATCTTATGGTTCGGTTGGTTCGGATTTAACGGCGGAAGCACACTTGCTGCAGATCCAACATTAATCCCATCAGTGATTGCGACAACACTTTTATCTGCATCAGCTGGTATCGTTGCATCAGCCTTATACTCACACATGAAGTTCAATCGAATTGACGCCACGCTTACGTTAAACGGTGCACTTGCTGGGCTTGTAGGAATCACCGCTGGAACAGCAAACGTCACACCAATTGGCGCTATCTTCATCGGGTTAATAGCAGGTGTCATTTTAGTCGAAGCAGTCCAGTTACTTGATCACGTATTAAAAATCGATGATCCGGTCGGCGCCATTACTGTTCACGGTATTTGCGGAATATGGGGAACCATCGCCGTCGGATTATTTGCGGTCGAAGGCGGGCTATTTTATACGGGTAGTTTTGAATTGCTAGGTATTCAAACACTTGGAGTCATTAGTGTGATTGTATGGACACTTGTTACAACTGCTGTTGCCTTATTGATTATAACAAGTACAGGTTCAATTAGAGTATCTCGTGAAGATGAAATTGCAGGTCTCGACTTCTCAGAACACGGATCATCCGCCTATGAGGCAACAAATAGTATTTATAATGAGAACTTAGACGTTAAAGGTGAGTTTGGAGTCGGATTGCTGAAACGATTAGACCGGCTAGATCAAAAATCTCCTGACTCAGGGGAACAGCCTTTATAAGTAGTAAAAGCTCCTCGTCGTGAGGAGCTTTTTGTGGGTAGGAGCGGCATAGGTATACGGCCATTTTTGAAGGTTTTACGGTCCGTTTTGGAAAATTATCGGCCTCTTTTTCGATATTTACGGCCTGTTTGTTTAACCATAAAATTTGCCCTTTACCTGCAGCTTTTCTTAATATATCTGCAGGTTTTTAAGTTTTACCTGCAACTTTTTGAAATTTACCTGCATGTTTCGGAAATTTAGCTGCAGGTCCCGACGACTTACCTGCATGTTTTCCACTTTTACCTGCAAGTTATAGAAAAATCCCCCTCAACCGCTTGAGGGGGATTACCTATTAAGATGGGTTTTTCATGTAGTTTGCTTCGAATTGTTCGCGGCGGGCTTTAGCTGCCTCACTTACCTGCTCATCCGCGTGGTAAGAAGAACGAACGAGCGGAGCTGATTGACAGTGTTTAAAGCCTTTTTGGAACGCAATCTTACGTAACTCCGCAAACTCCTGAGGCTCATAGTAACGAACAACGTTTAAGTGATTACGAGTTGGCTGTAAGTACTGACCGATTGTTAAAATATCAACGTCATGTGCTAATAGATCATCCATTGCTTCAAGGATCTCTTCTTTTGTCTCGCCTAAACCAACCATGATACTTGATTTAGTCGGAACATCTGGCGCAACCTCTTTTACTCGCTTAAGTAGGTTCAATGAACGATCGTAAGTCGCTTTTGAACGCACTGTTGGCGTTAAGCGACGCACTGTTTCAATGTTGTGGTTAAAAATATCTGGTTTTGCGTCCATTAACGTATGAAGGCTGTCGTAGTCACCTTTCATATCAGATGGTAACACTTCAACCGTTGTACCAGGGTTACGTTCACGAACAGCTTTGACTGTTTCAGCAAACACAGCTGCGCCTCCATCTTTCAAATCATCACGTGCAACCGCTGTGATTACCGCATGACGTAGGCCCATAATCTCAACTGACTCTGCTACACGCTGTGGCTCTTGCCAGTCAATTTCAGTTGGAAGACCCGTTTGTACCGCACAGAAACGGCAGCCACGTGTACAAACCTTACCTAAAATCATGAATGTAGCCGTCTTACGTACTGCCCAACACTCGTGAATGTTCGGGCAACGCGCTTCCTCACATACCGTATGTAAGTTTTTCTCACGCATCATTTTCTTAAGACCCGTGTAGTTCTTATTCGTGTTTAACTTAATTTTCAACCATTCAGGCTTTCTGACGTAATCATTCTTCTTCGCCATTCATGCCACCCCTTCTTAAGTTTATTTGACTCCCTTTTTATTAAGCGAAAAATTCCACTCATCAGACGAATATTTTTCTTTTGCTAATGTCTGAACTTCTTGTTCCTGCTCAGCGGTTAACTCAAAAGGAACTAATTCTATATCTAAGCCTTTTTCAAACCCTTTGTAAAAAGCTTCTTCCACTTCTTCCAGCGATAGCTTACGCCCTAAGTACTCTTCCATCGTCGTTGCCTTTTCCTTAAACTTGGACTTTGCACGCTCACGAACTTCATCACTCGGATACGCAAACAAATCAAATAACACATCATCATCCATACTAATCGGAACTGACCCGTGCTGTAAGATCACGCCTTGCTTACGCGTCTGAGCACTACCAGCCGCCTTCTTATCCCCAATCACAAGCTCATACCACGACGGCTCATCAAAACAAACCGCTGACCCCGTCTGTTGAAGCTTTCCTTCTGGCACGGCCAGATCCGCTTCAATATCCAAGTTGCGATAACCTTCTAATAAACCGTTAGTAATGACACGATAAGCTTCTGTTACAGTCTTTGGCATTTTCGGATGCTTTTCAGAAACAACAACACTATATGTTAATTCATGATCATGCAACACCGCACGCCCACCCGTTAAACGACGAACGAAATCAAATCCATGCTGACGAACATTCTCTGTATGTATCTTTCCTTCAACCTTCTGAAAATATCCTACTGACATCGCGCTAGGCGTCCACGTATAAAACCTTAAGGCAGGCGGAATTGTCCCCTCACTATGCCAACGCAACAAACACTCATCAAACGCCATGTTATAAGCCGCATCATGAGACTTTGTATTAATAAAATACCACTGTTCTTTTGTCATGTTGCAACACTCACTTTAGCAAGATAAATTTACTAACACTATCATCTTAACAAGACTACTAAGAAAAATAAAACGATTTTCAACAATTGACCTAACTTTCTAATAAAAAATATGCTATATTATTGTTAAGATAAAATTTCGACGGACGTAATAAGGAGTTTTCATACATGATTGGTGAACGCGTACAAAAATATAGAAAAGAAAAAGGGATGTCATTAACGGAACTTGCTGAACGAGCAGGCGTTGCTAAATCCTACTTAAGCGCCCTTGAGCGAAATATACAACAAAACCCATCTGTTCAATTCTTGGAAAAAATCGCGACTGAACTAGATATAAGCATCGATCATCTAATTAAAGACACTGTTGAAGAAGGTAAATCCGGTCTTGATTCAGAATGGGAAAAGCTTGTTAAAGATGCGATGGAGTCAGGGATTTCTAAAGAAGAGTTTAAGAACTTTTTAGAGTTTAATAAATGGAAATTAAAGAACGAAGATGAGTAAATCGCCAGAGATGGCGGTTTTTTTGTTTGGGGAACTTTTTTCAGTAAAAAAGCCCGCCAAGGATAAGGCAGACTTAATCAGATACTTTCTTAGCTTGCACAATGATTCTGTGAGTAGGGTTATACATCGGCTCACACGTAATTAAAGTGATGATTGAATCTTCTTCATTAGATTCTAGCACTGATACATCATCGGGTGTAACAATCTTCGTATCATATACTTCGTATGTCATCTCGCCCTCAAGTGTTTCGACCTTTATCTCATCACCTAGGGTTACTTCATCCAACCGGTTAAATAATCGCCCTTCCGTATGGCTACGATGTCCAGCAATCCCTGTGTTTCCAATTTGACCAAGTGGGCTCGTTCCGTCCATGATTCCAAGCCCAATGTCTAGGTTATCATCAGATGCCCCTTGAAGCATCGGAAGAGTCAAATCAATTTTTTCGATATACATTAAACCCACAACCCCTGAATCAAAAGAGGTGCTTTTAGGCTCACCTTCTACAGGATCATCGCCAGTAATATCAATTTCAGACCGTGCTTGATTTTGCGTGAAAATTTCATCGAGATTCTGAAATTCTCGAACAAGCTCATCTTGCTTTGATGCATAGATTTGTTTTTGAATATGCGGAAAGGCGATAAGGCCGATTCCGATAAGGATAAAGAGAATGGCAATCAGCTTCTTCATTTTTGACCACTAGCTATACGTCTAGTGATTAAGAATAGTATTGTGCCACTGACTAAGAATAGACCTCCGATAATATAGAATAAGTAAGGAATTTCTTCGCCAGTTTGGGGAAGCTCCTGATCACCTTTTACTTGTTCTTCCGATGTAGCTTCTTCATTATCACTTCCTCCAGAATCACCCTTGTCTCTGCCCGCTTGTTCATCAGAATCATCTTCTTTAGGTTTATCTTGGTTATCAGATTCTTCTGGTTCATCTGGTAAGTCTTCTACATCATCAGGAACTTCTATCGGCTCGGCTCTAGCAAGTATTCTAATAGAGAAGTTTGTCTCTAAACCTTGGAATTCGTTCCCTGACTCAGGTGGAAACTCTGCTACTAACAGTAAGTCTTCTTTTTCGCCTGCCGTCAATTCTCTGTACTCCAACCCTTTATAGTCTCCTAACTTACCCTCATAAAGTATCTCACCATTTGAGTCCTCAATCTTGAAGTTCATATGATTATATAACTTCTCTGACCCACTAATCATCCTGCTGTCAATATAGTAAACAAAATCTTTCTCTCCGTCATTTTCAATCACTACTTCTCTTTCAAACCAATCCCCTGGTTTGATGTTTGTCACATCAAACAAAACTTGTTCAGGTGTAGTAGAGATAGATATGTCCTCACTATCTGCATATATTGGTGAATAACATATTAAGCTTGAACAGACCAATACAGTGACAACCAAAACTCTCCATTTTAAGTATTTCTTCATAAGAATCACCTTCTTTTTACCCTAGGTGGAGTAAATAAATTATTAAGCAGGACCCTCATTGACTTCTTCTGATTTACTCTGATTTTCTTTACGTCTTTCTAATTGGGTTAATCCTTGCCAAATTGAAAATCCAGCATAACCAATTAATAGAAGGCCCGGCAGCATTAACATTAACGCACCACCCTCTTTGGATTGCGCAAAACTAGCAATGTAACCTACATATGGAATTGTAAAGCCTGTGTACTCAGCGACAACATTATCTGATAGAACTAGTTCACGATCAGCTGCATCGTTGTTATCCCCTTTAGTTCTATACATTACATTCTCACCACTATTAACAACTTCTATAACACGGTGAGTAATTAACTTATCCTCTTCCATAAACGTAATGACATCACCATTTTTAAAGCGAGTCATATCCCCACCCGGTTTGACTGTTATAATCGATCCTGTATAGAACTCTGGTTCCATAGAGCCAGATAATACTGTTTTAATTTGATAGCCAAACACTTCAGGTTCTCCACCTGATGCTTTAACTGTGATGACCATAAACAACATGATGATCAAAGTTATGGCAAGCATTACACTAATAAATGCACTGAATACTTTTTTGGCTGTTTTTAGGTTTAGATATTTGTTGAGTCTTTTCATCAATACTCCCACCTTTATTCCTCTGATTCTGATGTTTCATCATTTTCCTCTTTAGTTGAATCCTCTTTTGAACTTTCTTGGTCATCTTCAGAAGCTTCATTATCTAAACCTTTTTCGCTATCTCCATTTGATTTTTCTTCTAAGTTCTCTTCATTCTGTTCTTGCTCTTGTTCAGATTGAGCCTCATCTTCTTTATCTGTCTCTTCCTCTTGTGGCTTTTCTTCCTGTTTTGAACTTTCTTCAACCTGTTCTTTCTCTTGATGATCTGCATCTATTTCTTTATCGTCTTCTACATTATCTTCGTTCACTTCTGGTACACTTTCTACTTCGTTCTTCTCTTTACCCTTGCCTTTACCTTTTTCTTCTTTTGCTGCGTTGCAGTTCAAATGTACTTTTTCGCTCCATATTTCTACATTTTCACCTTCATAGTCTTCATGTTGATAAGCTTTAAACTCATAGAAGCCATTCTCTTCAGCTAAAAAGACTAAATCTTTAACTTCATCTGTATTTAAAGGTTCTATAACTCCCTCTCCGACTTTCTCCCCGTGAGGGTTTTGGGGTTTGCCTTTTGTTGTGAAATGCACTTCAAAAATTGAAGAATCATACATGTCTTTTCCTATATTCTTAATTTCAACACTTATTTCTTCAGGTGCACACGCTTTTACATTTTGAGTTTTTTTACCAGTAAAAATCAGTTCACTTCCGTCCCACCAAGAATCTGCAGCATTAATTGATACACTAGAATGTGGTTGGCTGTTAAAGTAAGCTTGGGTACCAGAGGTTAACATAGATACAAAAAACACACTAAAATACCAAATTGCAATTATTTTGGTCAGTAATATCAGATTCTGATGTTTCTTACGATACTTTATAACTCTCGTATATCTTCGCATTATTTTCCTCCTATCCAAGGAATCAGCATTACATTTATTCCTTATCGTAAATCTATTAGTCAATAATAGACTTATGATAAAAAATAAATACTTGGAAAGGTGAGATTTCTCACCTTTCCTTAATTATCTAAGGCTTCCATCTTCTTGGCTTGCTTCAAATGAGAAGTTAAGGTCAATCACATCACCTTGGAATTTATTTTGGTCTTGCCCATTTTCATTAAATTTAAAATCTATTCTAAGGAGTTTACGGTCTCCAGCTTGCTGATTCTCTGAAACTACTATGTCTCCCAATTCGCTAAGCGGAGTCCATTCTACAATATTTCCTTCACTTTTATTTTGTGGATCTATAATATTAACTAAAATATGATCCGCAAAGTCTTCACCATCGTTATCTCCTTTAGTATCAGTGATTTCATATGAAGGTGTTAATACAACATCTTTAAAGTTTAATGACCCATCGTTGTATAATCTAAGCTGATGAACTTTCCAATCTCCAGGCTTCATGTTATCTAGATTGACATTTACTTCTTCATTATCATCAGTGGACTTTAAGTTTAAATCTAATGTACCTGCGGCAAATGTATTGTTTGTTTCTGCTGTGTCACTAAAGTACGCAAACGTTCCTCCGCCAATTAATGAAATACCTAGTGCTGCTGATAATACACCCATTCCCAGCTTCTTTTTAATAGACATAAAACATACCTCCTTAGCTAAAAATAATGTTGAAAATATTGTCGTGTTAGTTATTTACTATATGTATAAGGAAGGAGTTAACCCCCTTCCTTATAAAACTTATCTAAGTTCACCTTCAGTTTGGTGGGCTTCAAAAGTCCAAGTAAGTTTTAAAGCGTCACCTTGGAATTCGTTTTGATCTTCACCATTATCTACAAATTCAAAAGCTACATACATTTGATCCGAGGTACCTGCTGGAAGACCACTACCTTCTCCATCTAGCCCAAGTAAATGAGTCCAGAAACTTTGCACATTCTCAACTGCGTCCGGAGTTTGGTTTTTTAAATCATATAAGGTAGTTTCAGCAATTACATCATTATAGTCACCAATTATCCAGCCATCACCGGTTTTATCTGCGTTTTCAAGGAATAATACTTTAATATGTTTACCAAAATCATCCGTGTTGTTACCTTCAGCATCAATCACTTCGTAAGCAGTTGATAAATCAATTGAAGAAATATCTAATGTACCACCATTAATTAATTCAAATTCTCTTACCATTACGTCACCTGGTTTGATATTCTCTACATCAATTACAGTTGTAGGATCAACACTTAAATCTAAAGTACCTGCTGCAAATGTGTTGTTTGTTTCTTCTGTGTCACTAAAATATGCAAACGTTCCTCCACCAATTAATGAAATACCTAGTGCTGCTGACAGCACGCCCATTCCTAATTTCTTTTTAATACTCAAAATAATTCCTCCTCTTATTACCCCAACATGAGGTTTAAAAATTTTTATTTATTTCAACATGACCAACCTTCAATTAATCATGCTAAAATCTCAAGTATTTTTCTTGATTGCTTATGTTCGTTAATTAGAACTCGCCGGCATATAAAAATCTCTTTGGTTCTTAATTAAGAACAATTTAAATTATAGAGTCTTATTTCCTATTTGCAAAACCTGAAAAAAGCTCAAATATTCTTAATAATGAACAAAAATCGTTCTTTTCAAAGAACCAAACCCTATTTCCTTAAAATTCCTAACTTTTTCTTCGTTTTACTTCGTTCTATATAAAGAACAATTAAACAAATAAAAAACCTTGCCTCAATTCATGAGACAAGGCCTAGTTATTGTTACCTATTCACTCGCTTTCGCAAGTTGTTGTCTTAGTTCGTTTAGCTCATCTTCCATCCGTGACAATGTTTTTTCTAGCATCGTGACATTGCCGCCAGTCGATTCTAATTTATCAAGATCACCTTGAATTCGTATATAATCCATTTTCAATTCATCTATTCGTTCTTGGATTTCTTTCTTGTTCATGTCATCACCTCACCCCTCATTGTAAGAAAAATAAAACATTTTTCCAAATAAAAAGGCCAGGCCCGATGACCTAACCTTTAGTGGAAGATGAAATTTTTCAACGTTAGTTCTTGTGTTTTTGTTTTACCGTTCTGTGTAAACTCGATCATAAATGATTCCAGGTGATATTGATAGTTCGGGTTGATGAGCTTGACTTGCATGATTAAGTTCATCTCTGGTTCAACCATTTTATAGCCTTCAACTGGTTGGTAGTTTGAGATGAGCTCTCGTTGTTCTTGATTCAAGTCTCCATATAAAATTTGCGTTCGATTGGTTTCATCGACCCACAAATCAATTTGGATCTCTGAGTTATTAGGCTCCAAAACTTCTCCTTCTTTGGTTAAAATTTTAATATCTTCTATAATAGGAAGTTCCTCACCTGTCCATTTTATGCTTTTGCCAATGTAGATCTCATCATGTTCAACAAATAAGCTGTGTTGCACACCAGCGTGACTGACGCTCGTGAACTCGACCTCATCACTTGCCGCTTCCACTACAAAGTACCCGACGAACCCGACCAAGGCGATCACCAAACCTAGACTCCATCTTTTTATCTTTTTCACGTCGGTTCCCCCAATAGTTTTTATACGGTTTTCATATTCTCGTACTATTTTATTCGACGTGACAAGTATTTAATCCTTTAATTTTTTAGGTCTTTTGTCTTAAGAAAATTGAAAAGCACATGACTCGCAACTCGGCTCGTCATATTGCGTATATCCAACGTTGGATCAATCTCAACAATATCCATCCCTTTAACCATCGGGTGTTTTGCGGCTTCTTCAATGGCAGTTAAAAGGGTGTGGCTGGCCATGCCACCTGGGCCGATTGCCGGGCATCCGGGCGCATAGGCTTGGTCCAAAACGTCCATGTCGACGGAGAGATAAATGTAGTCGACTTTCTTTTTTAAATAATTAATGGACTCGCGTACAATGGATGTAATCTGTCCATGAATCACGTCCTGCATTGTATAGACCTTCACACCTTGCTTAACAGCATAATCCGCATACGCCTTCGCATTCATAAAATCACGAATACCGATTTGGACGATATGTTCACCTTTTAGAACATTGTTTTCTATGGATCTGCGAAAAGGGGTGCCATTCGTTGGCCCACCGTCTTCTAAGTTTCGTAGGTCGTGGTGCGCATCGAACTGGATGACTCCCACTGTTCCTTTCGTTTCATGCAGCGCTTTTATAGAAGGAAAACTAACCGAGTGGTCACCGCCTAATAAAATGAAATACTCAGGATTATGGGTCTGAAAAATATCTTTCACCGACTGATAGATGCGGTCCTGCGACTCAATAATATCAGTCGGGTGCATGACGATATCGCCAAAGTCGACGAGCTGAGTCTCGCGCAAGTCTTGGTCCGTGTGATTCGCATACGTTGAATAACTGCCCATCGCTTCTCGAATCGCGCCCGGGGCCATCGACGCACCTGAATGGCTAATCGATGGTTTGGACAGTGGCGCACCCATTAGCGCGTATTTCACCGGACCTTCATGAACGCTTGAGTCGACGAGTAGTTCATTCATTTTTTTCGTGTAACGATCCACGAACTTCGCTTGGCCTGCAGGTTTTAAAAACTTAGACAAGCAAATCACCTCGTTGGTAGAGCTTTTGGCCGGCTTTAAAGACGGTGTTCACGTGATTCACACCGTAATGGTAAGGGATATACAAGTAGTTCGGTGCGTCCCAAATAACGACATCGGCTTTGCGACCGACCTTGATTTGTCCCGCTTCACTGCCGCGATTAATTGCATGCGCGGCATTAACCGTGACCGCATGCCAAATCTCTTCAGGTGTCATTTTCATTTTAAGGGCGGCTAGGGACATAATAAGCTGAATGTTTTCCGTGACACTGCTGCCTGGGTTAAAGTCTGTTGAAATCGCAATCGCAGCACCCGCTTCAATCATGTCTCTTGCACGCGCAAATTCCCCTTTTCCTAAGTAAAAAATCGTTCCAGGAAGCAATACGCCGATCGTATCGGATTTAGCTAACTGGTCGATGCCTTCATCAGTTGCGACTGCTAAATGGTCCCCTGTCGTTGCACCGAGTTCAACCGCTAGCTGCGTTCCACCGAGTGGATCAATTTCATCGGCATGAATTTTAACATCAAAGCCGTGATCTTTGGCCTTTTGTAAATAGCGTCTCGACTGTTCAATCGTGAACACACCAGTTTCGGTAAAAATATCGACGAATTCAGCTAGGTTTTCTTCTTTTATTTGGTCAAACATCGACGCCATTTCATCTAAAAGCGCCTCTGGATTGTCTTTGTAGTCTTCTGTGATTGCGTGAGCGCCAAGGAATGTGGACACTAAATCTAACGAGTGGTCCTCACCAGCTTTTTTGGCTACGCGAAGTTGTTTTAGTTCCGTTTCTTTGTCCATCCCATATCCACTTTTTGCCTCAACCGTAGTGATTCCGTAAGATGCCATTCGATTTAAGTGAAACATCGCTTTGTCGTAAAGCTCTTCTTCGGTTGCTTTTCGTGTTGCCCGAACAGTTGATAAAATTCCGCCACCCTGTTTTAAAATTTCAAGATAAGGAACGCCTTGTTGCTTCAATGCCATCTCGTGCTCTCGTGAACCACCGAACACAAGATGCGTGTGGGGTTCGACAAGGCCAGGGGTGACAAGCTTCCCTTCGCAATCAACTTTTTCATCCGCTTCAGTGTTAAGTAACTCGTTCGTCGGAGCGATCTCTGCAATTTTGCCCTCTTTCATTAAAATAGCGTAGTCTTCCTTCACTTCAAGCTTGCTCATGTGTTCACCACGTACCGGACCTTCGTGCTGATCCATCGTGAGTAATTGTCCAATGTTATAAAGTAGCGTTGTTGTCATGTGAATCCTCCTTTTAGTACTTTAATTGTTGTCTTGATCAATCATCGGAATGTGAACGCCTTTTTCACGAGCCGTTTTTTCTGCTAAATCATAACCCGCATCAACGTGACGTGCGACGCCCATACCCGGGTCAGACGTTAGCACGCGTTCTAAACGCTTAGCTGCTTCGTCCGTTCCATCTGCGACAATGACCATTCCCGCGTGTAGCGAGTAACCCATGCCGACCCCGCCTCCGTGGTGAACAGACACCCAGCTCGCGCCATTAACAGAGTTGATGAGTGCATTCAGGATTGGCCAGTCCGCGACCGCATCACTGCCGTCCTTCATGCCCTCTGTCTCGCGGTTTGGCGACGCAACCGAGCCTGCGTCTAAGTGATCACGACCAATGACGATTGGCGCGGACAGCTCTCCACTTGCGACCATCTCATTGATAATCTTTCCAAAACGCGCACGCTCACCGTAGCCTAACCAACAGATTCGAGACGGTAGGCCTTGGAATGCAACTTTTTCACGCGCCATACGAATCCATTTGCATAAGTGCTCATTGTAAGCGAACTCTTTTAATAAAACCTCATCAATTTTATAAATATCTTCAGAATCGCCTGATAGCGCTGCCCAGCGGAATGGTCCTTTTCCTTCACAGAACTGCGGACGAATGAACGCTGGTACGAAGCCTGGGAAATCAAACGCTTTTTCTAGTCCTTCATTATAAGCTTCCTGACGAATATTGTTCCCGTAATCAAAGGTAATCGCGCCTGCCTTCTGTAAATCTAGCATCGCTTGAACGTGTGATTTGATGCTAGAACGCGAGTCTTTGAGATACTGGTCTGGGTTGGACTTGCGAACTTTTGCGCCTTGTTCCATTGAATAGCCCGTTGGTAGATAACCATTTAGTGGGTCATGTGCAGATGTTTGATCCGTCACTAGATCTGGAATTTCGTTTCGTTTAACGAGTTCAGGTAAAATTTCTGCGGCATTTCCGAGAAGGCCGATTGATAATGGCCGACCTGACGCTTTTGCTTCCTTTGCCATGTCTAGAGCTTCATCAAGTGTCATTGCCATTTTGTCTAAATAACGATGCTCGATTCGGCGCTTGATACGCGATTCATCGACCTCTATTGCAATGACCACCCCATCATTCATCGTAACCGCAAGTGGTTGCGCACCACCCATGCCACCAAGTCCTGCCGTAACTGTAAGCGTTCCTTGAAGTGAGCCACCGAAATGCTGGCGAGCCGCTTCAGCGAACGTCTCATACGTTCCTTGCAAAATCCCTTGAGTGCCAATGTAAATCCAGCTCCCAGCCGTCATCTGGCCATACATCATGAGCCCCTTTTTCTCAAGCTCACGGAAATGATCCCAATTCGCCCAAGCCGGAACTAGATTCGAGTTTGCGAGTAATACACGTGGTGCATCCTTGTGAGATTTGAATACCGCGACCGGCTTACCCGATTGAACGAGTAACGTTTCGTCTTCTTCTAAGTTTTTGAGTGTCGCGACGATCGCTTCAAAACTCTCCCAGTTCCGAGCAGCTTTTCCTATCCCCCCGTAGACGACTAGTTCATCTGGTTTCTCAGCCACCTCAGGATCCAAATTATTCATCAGCATCCGAAGAGCCGCCTCCTGAACCCAACCTTTTGTATTCAATTCTGTCCCTCGTGGTGCACGAATTGTTTTTACTGGATTAGACATGTAAACTTCCTCCTTATGTTTATAATTATAATTTCTTTAACGCTAGTTGGAGCATCTCTATCTACAATCTGGGCTTCCTTATCGACATTCGGCGGTCCCCTATCAACATTCAGAGCCTCCCAATCGACAACACAGCTCGCTCTATCGACATTCGACGGTTGCCTATCAACATTCAAAGCCTCCCTATCGACAATCTAGCTCGCTCTATCGACAATTCAGCTCGCTCTATCGGCAATTCAGCGCTCTCTATCGACAATTCAGCTCGCTCTATCGACATTCGACGGTTGCCTATCAACATTCAGAGCCTCCCTATCGACAATCTAGCTCGCTCTATCAACATTCAAGGCATTCTTATCGAAACATATCAATATTAATCTATGATTCTAAGATTCATTTTTTCTTAACCATTCCTGTAATGCTTCGATATCTTTCGAAAACACTCGATCGCGCTTAATACTTGGTACAATCTCACGCCCTGCTTCATAAAGGGCACTGGTTGCTTCCGCCATCTTATTAGGACCGCCCCTCAGCTCAACGGCTTGCATAGCGCAGATTAGTTCGATCGCGATGACACGGCGCACGTTTTCGATAATTTGGGCGGCGTGTCTGGCGCCGATGGTCCCCATGCTAACGTGGTCTTCTTGGTTGGCTGACGATGGTATCGAATCCACGCTTGCTGGGTGTGCGAGTGTTTTGTTTTCGGAAACGAGTGATGCAGCTGTGTACTGCATGATCATGGCGCCGGATTGTAAGCCGGGTTCTGGACTTAAGAATGGTGGCAAGTCGTTTAGTTGTGGGTTGACAAGACGTTCGATTCGGCGCTCTGAGATGTTCGCGACTTCTGCCATGCCAAATTTTAATAAGTCCATCGCAATCGCAATCGGCTGGCCGTGAAAATTCCCTCCGGATAACACTTTTCCTTCATCAGAAAAAATGAGCGGATTGTCGGTGGCAGCATTAATTTCGGTCTCGAGCTTATCTTTGACATAACCGAGCGTTTGCCACGACGCCCCGAGTACTTGCGGGATACAGCGAATGGAATAAGCGTCTTGAATTCGTTTCTCTCCTTGCTTTGTCGTCAGCTTGCTTCCATCTAGGTACGAGCGCATCCTGGTCGCGACTTCGCGTTGTTCGACGTGTCCTCTCGCCATATGAATTAAGTCATCGAGCGCGCAGGTGATACTCTCCAGCCCTTCCATTGTCATGGCAGCAATTTTTTCTGAATAAGTTAAAACTTGCTCGGCATCTATATAGGCCAGTACGCCAACCGCCGTCATGGCTTGAGTTCCATTGATGAGCGCGAGACCTTCTTTAGCCTTCAACAGCACAGGCTCAAGCTTCTCTTGATTAAACGCAATCATCGTCGGCACTCGTTCGCCTTGGTAATACACTTCACCTTCTCCTAATAAAACTAACGCCAAATGTGCGAGTGGCGCGAGGTCCCCGCTTGCGCCAAGCGAGCCTTGTTGTGGGATCACAGGGTGAATGTTGTGGTTAAGTAAATCTATTAATCTTTCAATAATCACAGGGCGAACGCCTGAATAGCCCTTCAATAACGCATTGGCGCGAAGCAAAATCATCGCCCGACTTACGTGTTCAGAAAAAGGTTCCCCAACACCACATGCGTGGGAATGAATTAAATTGAGCTGTAGTTCATCGAGGTCGTCTGCCTGTATCTCGACGTCGCTAAATTTTCCAAACCCTGTATTGATGCCGTATATAATTTGGTGCTGATCCAAGTACTCTTGAACCGTCTCTCGACTTTTCTTTACTTGTTCTAAACTCTCGTTTGATATGGTTACGGATTCAAAATCGTATACGATGTGCTTCACTTTTTCGATGTTGAGATTTGAACCAGTTAACTCCATGTCATCACTCCTACGTGTAACTTTTTCAAACAAAAAGGGACTAACCCTCAAGGTATTCCTTGAAGGTTAGCCCCCTATTCACTATTAGCTCTGGGCAAATTAATATTTAAATGTGGTTAATGCCAAGACCTGTAGTTTCGTGCTCCAGGCCTTTAATCGGCGCACCGATTGTTCCATATAGCGCGACGGCAATCCATTCGCCTTCCGCCTCATTCTCATAAGGCATGCCGCGGACGACACTAAATCTCAAACCTACCGTTCGCATCACGTCACCAAGCAGCACCTGGCCTCTTGTAACGCCTTCTAATGCTTCTAAAATGGCGTGGTATAGCGCGTGCATTTCACGGTATAAGTTTGAATCAATGATTTGTTGTCGTTTAGCAGCAGTCTCAATCGCTGAGACGACTTTTTGCATATCCATTGATCCAGTTTTGCCTGTGCAATAAATATAACCTGCTTCGTTTATGCGAGTTTCGGCCTCTTCGATCTCTTGGCTACTAGCTATTACTAACTGAAGAGCTGACTTTCCGATTCCCGCTTCTAATGTCTTTTTCATCATAACACCAACAATTTTCTTAATATTTTCATTTTATATGGTGTTGTTTGTAAAGTCAATTAGGCCTTTCGATTCGTTGTCGGGTCCCATGGGAAATCCGCACCGAAACGGTCGGCTAATTCTTTTGAATCCTCACGGCGCTTACGACGGTATTCAGCTCGTTCAGCGGCTCCGTTGTGAAGCCACTTTTCTTCTTCTGATTCCGGATATACTGGTGGCACCTCTTGAGGTTTCCCGTTATCATCTAACGCAACCATGGTTAAGAATGCTGTCGTACAGACTTGGCGCTCGCCTGTTAGTAAGTTTTCTGTTATCGCTTTTACAAAAATCTCCATCGACGTACGGTGCGTGTACGTTACGTATGCTTCCAAACAAATTGTGTTGCCTTCTTTTACTGGATGCAAAAAGTCAACCGAATCTGTCGATGCTGTTACGACCGGCATACGCGCATGACGTGTCGCTGCGATTGCTGCTACGTCATCTATGTATGCCATCAGCTTCCCACCGAATAAGGTTCCGTGACTATTCGTATCTGGTGGGAGTACGTGTGAGTTTTTGACCGTTAATGAATTAATACAAGGTTTTGCTTCCATTTGGCTTCACCCTTTTTCTAAAATTCTATTGTTAGTATACCACCCTTGTGCATCATTAAGCATAAATCAGTTCTTTTGACCAGATTACTTTAATTTTAGCGAGGCCTAGCACCCTCCGGTGAAACCTCACCAAGAAAAAAGCTTTTGCGCCAGTCAGCGCAAAAGCTCATCATTCAACTTATAATTTACTTCTGTCGTCTTTGTCTTTGATACCTTGCTCGATCGCCATTTTGTTAGCGATTTTGACAGAATCCCAAACTGGTGGGAGTAAGAGTAATGATACTGGAACAGCCGATACCACAATAAAGCTTTGTAACAGGCTGATACTACCTTCACCTAGCGTTAACAGAGCTACGGCTACAGCACCGAAAATTAGCGCCCAGAATACACGGATGTATTTGCTTGGATTATCATTACCTGTTACAGCAACAGCTGATGCGTATGACATTGAGTCAGCTGTTGTCGCTACGAACACGATTGTGATGATTAAGAACCCAATTGCAAATAATGCACTCATTGGTAGCTGGTTCAAGATCGCCATAACAGCAGCTTCTTGCCCAACGTTATTCAGAGGCTCGGAAATGATTCCCGAATTCTGTATTTCAAAGAACACACCTGAACCACCAAGTGTAGCGAACCATAAGTTACTTACTAATGGTGAAATAATTGCAACAGCGATAATTAATTCACGAATCGTACGGCCACGTGAGATACGCGCAATAAAGATTGACATCATCGGGCCAAATCCAATGAACCAACCCCAGAAGAAGACGGTCCACCAAGCTAACCATACTTCATCGCCACGAGTTAAGCTCATCATTAAGAAGTTTTGTACTTGAAATGCTTCAGCTGTAATGAATACGTCTAAAATAAACATCGTCGGACCAACGATTAAAATAATAATCATTAGAACAACAGCAAAAGCAACGTTAAATCGACTTAAAATCTGAATCCCTTTATCAACACCTGTTACGGCCGAAATTGTCGCAATCCCGATTAACAGAACAATAAATAGAATTTGCATAAACAAGTTGCTTTCGATCCCCGTTACTTGTTCGAATGCGTACGCAGCTTGTAGTCCTAAGAAACCAATTGCTCCAATCGTACCAGCTGCAACGGCAATGATTGACGTTACATCTGCCGTTAAACCAAAGAAATTATAACGTTTGAAAACTTTATCGCCGATTAGTGGGTATAAAATCGTTCTCGGTTTTAGAGGCATACCTTTATGGTAATGGCAGTACATTAAGACGATTGTCGCAACTGTACCTAACACAGCCCAAGCTGAGAATCCCCAGTGGAAAAATGCTTGAGCAACACCCGGTACGGCGCGATCCCATGCGCTTAAGTTCTCTGCACTAAATAATGGAGGTGTTGTCATGAAGTGAGACATTGGCTCACTTGCTGCCCAGAATACACCACCACTAGCTAATAAAGTTGTTAAAACCATTGCGATCCAGCGGAAATTTGAAAACTCTGGTGTTTCCTGTTTCCCTAACTTTACGCGTCCATATCTTGTAAACATTAATAGTAAACCAACAATTAAAGTCGCAAGCATTAATAATTGCCAAAACAGACCAAAATATTTAGCAGACCAGTCAAATGACGAACCTACTGCTCTTTCGGTGAAATCAGGCGCTAAAAATGCTAGTAAAAAGAATAAGATTAAAAATCCACCGCTTATAAATAAAGCTGTTTTTTGGACTCCTGTTCCCAGGTAATCTTCACTATGGTACTTTTTCTTAATTTTCATTCTGTTCCTCCTAATTTTTTCAAAACGAAGACATTTCGCTCTTCGAATTTTTCACACAAAATTTATTGTAGTTAATTGTCGGAATTTAGTCAAAATAGGATTTCGTATTATGTTAAAGGATTTTATATCTACTTAAAGGTTTTACTATGTTTAAGGATAAATTTTAAATAAATTTAGCAACATATAAGGCCATACAGAGTTGACTGCGTTTTTAGTTTGCCTAGAATGCTGGTGAGCTATACAATTGGATTAAGAAAGGAGTTTGACAATGAATCTAGAGAAAGTTAAACAGTTGAAACAAGCAGGGAAATTAGATGAAGCTAGAGATTTAGCGTTAAAATTGTTAGAAGATGATGGAGAAAATGCTGAACTTTTATTAGAAACAGCTTATATACATGATCAAAGTGATATGGAGCCACAGGCCATTGGGTTTTATAAACAAGCCTTAGACCTCGGTTTAGATGGTGACACACGCCGCGATGCGCTTCTTGCCCTTGGAAGCAGTTATCGTGCTGTTGGTTTGTACGAGCAAGCGCGCGAAACACTAGAAATTGGGATGAGTGAGTATCCTGATCATAACGCGTTTTATATCTTTTTTGCGATGACGCTATATAATCTGGGCGATACAGATTTGGCGATGGAGATTGTGATGACGAAGTTGCTTGAGACAACGGATGATGAGTCGATTAAGCAATATTCACGAGCGCTGGAGTTTTATGCGAGTCGGTTGGATGAGGTGTTTAATTAAGGTGGAATTTTAGCTGCAGGTTTTTCGGATATACCTGCAGGTTTTTGAAGTTTACCTACATGTTTTTTGACTTTACCTGCAGGTTTGACGATCTTACCGGCAGGTTTCAATGATTTAGCTGTAAGTTTTCGAAATTTACCTGCAAGTTCTTTTTGATATGAAAAAAGTTGGGCGTGATTAGCCCAACTTTTCTTTTAACTTATTTAACATATCTTCTGTCATTTTATCTATATCATATTCTGGTTTGAAGCCCCACTCATTTGTGGCGCAGTTTGAGTCGATTGAATCTGGCCAGCTGTCAGCAATTGCTTGACGAACCGGGTCCACATCATAATCAATCGTAAACTCTGGAATGTGTTTTTGAATCGCACGAGCGAAATCCTCTGGTGCTGCGCTCACTGCTGTCACGTTGAATGCATTGCGGTGTTCAAGCTTGTCCGCGTCTGCTTCCATCAGCTGAATAATCGCATTGATCGCGTCAGGCATATACATCATGTCCATGTATGTGCCTTCAGCAATATAAGAAGTGTAAGATTTATTCTTTAATGCTTCATAGTAAATTTCAACTGCGTAGTCCGTCGTTCCTCCACCTGGTTCTGTTACATATGAAATTAATCCAGGGAAGCGAACGCCACGTGTGTCGACGCCATAGCGGTGATAATAGTAGTCACACAACAGTTCCCCTGATACCTTGTTCACGCCATACATCGTCGTTGGGCGCTGTACCGTATCCTGAGGTGTTTTGACTTTTGGTGTAGTTGGACCGAATGCACCGATTGAGCTTGGTGTGAAAAATTTAAGGTCTAATTCACGTGCAACTTCAAGTGCATTCACAAGGCCACCCATGTTTAAATCCCATGCAAACTTCGGATTGTTTTCCGCTTTTGCTGATAATAGGGCTGCTAAATGCATGATCGTGTCGACTTCATACGTTTTGGCAAGGTCGAACATTTTATCATAGTTAGTTACATCTAAAATTTCAAACGGGCCGCTGGTGACAACTGGACTGTCAGCTTCACGGATGTCTGTCGCGATGACATTGTCAGAACCATATTTTTCGCGTAATGCCATCGTTAGTTCAGAACCGATTTGCCCGAGCGCACCCGTTATTAAAATCCTCCTCATCGTTACTTCCTCCATTCCCCAAAGCGTGCTTAAATTAAGCCCATGTCTTTTCCAACTTTCTCGTAGATAGCTAATGCTTCATCTAGCATGTCTTTTGTGTGTGCAGCAGTTGGCATGTTACGTACACGCCCAGTTCCTCTAGGGACTGTTGGGAAAACAATTGATTTCGCGTAAACGCCTTCTTCATATAAGCGTTTACTGAATTCTTGTGTCGCTTTCTCTTCACCAATAATACAAGGTGTAATGGGTGTTTCACTATTTCCAATATCAAAGCCTAATTCTTTAAGACCTTTTTTCAGATAGTCACCATTTTCCCACATGCGGTCATGTAGTTCTGTTGATTCCATTAAAAGATCAATCGCTTTCGTACAAGCCGTCACATCAGCTGGTGATAATGATGTCGAGAATAGGAACGGACGAGAACGAACTTTTAACCAATCAATTAAGTTCTGTTTACCGGCAACATATCCCCCAACAACACCGATTGCTTTTGATAACGTACCCATTTGGAAGTCGATGTCGTTTTGCAGACCAAAATGTTTAACGGTACCCGCACCTTTTCCTAATACTCCAGAACCGTGTGCATCATCAACATACGTGATGAGGTCAAACTCTTTGGCGATTTCAACAATTTCAGGAAGTTTTGCAACGTCCCCATCCATCGAGAAAACACCGTCAGTGATAATCATAATTTTGTTATACTGACCAGATTCTTTTGCTTCTTTCGCTTTTTGGCGAAGGTCATCCATATCAGAATGGTTGAAGCGTAAAATTTTAGCTTTCGATAGACGGCAACCATCAATAATGGACGCGTGGTTAAGCTCGTCTGATAAAATCGCATCGTTTTTATCCATTACGGCTGAAATCGCTGCCATATTACAGTTAAAACCTGATTGGTAAGCAATCGCAGCTTCAGTCCCTTTAAATTCAGCTATCTTCTCTTCAAGTTTCACGTGCACATCGAGTGTTCCGTTAATTGTACGAACGGCACCCGCACCAACACCGTGTGAATCGACAGCGTCTTTCGCAACTTCTTTTAGTCGATCGTCCGTTGCAAGACCTAAGTAGTTATTTGATGACAGATTAATAAGCTCCTTGCCATCAATTGTAATTCTTGGACCATTAGACCCTTCTACAACGTTGATTTCATTGTAAAGTCCTTGATCTTTAAGTTCGTTTAAGTTCTCATTTAAAAATTGATTTAACGTTTCACTTGGCATGTCTTTACCTCCTAAAATTACGTTAAATGTTAAAACCCATTCTATGATAACATTTTTTGCAGAAAGAGCGAAATTTAGCCGTGATTTATTTTTTCGCGGCTCGATTACTCAGGATATCTACCCCATTCTCCCATTTATCTACCCCTCTTTGAAAAATATCTACCGCGAAATTTGTCGACGAAGTAAAAAACATCATTTTATCTACCCTTTTTGACGAGATATCTAACCCCCGACGCTCTATCGAAGCTTTTTCGCCCTTGCGAAAAAGCTACATCAACAAATTTTAAATAGAAAAGTAGCTGATCAGCAAACGAATATTGAGTGCTATTAGCGTAGTCAAAATGCTGAGACACCTGCAGGAACAGCACGGGCTGAAAATCACGCCAAACGAACGAGAGTGAGTTTGGGGAAGTTGAAGCCGTGCCTGCGGTAAGCGAAGCATTTTGACTTAGCAAAAATGAGGACAAATATCAGGTCACACGCTCCATAATATTCGTGTTTTACTAGGTTTACAAATGTTTTGTCCAAGCCCCTTCCAAAAAAGGTTCACAACAAAAAACCTAGCCCCGCTGAAGGACTAGGTCAACTGTTTAGTATTTTGGTTTTAACTCGCCAGATAGGATTCTTTCAATATGGTGACACGCCGCATGGTGGCCTTCTTCCATATGATCTAAATGACGTGGTTCAGGAACGTCTGTTTTACACATTTCTGTCGCAAATGGACACCTTGTGTGGAAACGACAGCCTGATGGTGGGTTAATAGGAGACGGCACATCTCCTTTTAACACGATACGTTCTTTCTTCGCTTCTGGGTCTGGTGTTGGGATTGCTGAAAGTAGTGCCTTTGTGTATGGGTGTTGTGGGTTATCGAATAGGGATTTCTTATCCGCAATTTCTACCACTTTACCTAAATACATAACGGCGACACGATCAGAAATGTGACGTACAACACCAAGGTCGTGTGCAATGAATAAGAACGTTAAGTTAAATTCACGTTGTAGTTTCTTTAATAAGTTTAAAACCTGCGCCTGTACTGACACATCAAGGGCTGATACCGCCTCGTCACAGATAATAAGCTTTGGTTCTACCGCTAGTGCACGAGCAATACCTACACGCTGGCGCTGACCACCTGAGAATTCGTGTGGGAAACGGTCGATTTGCTCAGCGTTTAAACCGACTGTTTCTAAAAGTTCAATCGCGCGTTCACGACGTTTTTCTTTTGGTACCACGTCTTGGATTTCCATCGCTTCTGCTAAGATTTGATAAACTGTTTGACGTGGGTTTAGTGATGCATAAGGATCCTGGAAAATTACCTGGATGTCTTTACGACGCTTACGCATTTCACTTTTACTAAGGTTTAGTAAGTCAATGCCATCAAATTCAATCGTACCCTCTGTAGGATCGTCTAGACGTAAAATCGCACGACCTGTTGTGGATTTACCACAACCAGACTCACCAACGACACTTAATGTTTCACCTTCATAAATTTCAAACGACACATCATCCACTGCTTTAACGTGGTTCACGGTGCGTCCTAGCATTCCCCCTTTAATAGGGAAATACTGTTTTAGGTTTCTTACTTTAAGAAGTTCTTTTTGGGCCATGCTCTTTCACCTCCGGATCGCCATCCCAACGGTCATCATAAATCCAGCAACGTACTTCGTTACCATTCGAAACTTCATCAAGCTTAGGAAGTTCGTTCATACATAGATCCGTTGCGAATGGGCATCTTGGTGCGAAACGACATCCATCTGGCATATCTTTCGGACTCGGAACGCTACCTCTGATTGGTTCTAACTCATCAACATCAACATCGTGACGAGGAATAGAATTTAATAGACCAATTGTATAAGGATGTTTTGGATCTTTAAAAATTGTATTAACGTCTGCGAACTCAACAACTTTACCACCATACATAACGGCAACATCATCACATGTCTCCGCTACAACCCCCATGTCGTGGGTGATCATAATTACAGACATACCGATTTCTTCTTGAAGCTTGTTAATAAGCTCTAAGATTTGTGCTTGAATCGTTACGTCAAGTGCTGTTGTTGGCTCATCCGCAATAAGCAATTCAGGGTTACATGCTAATGCCATGGCAATCATGACACGCTGGCGCATACCACCTGATAATTCGTGTGGGTATTGTTTAATACGTTCTTTCGGTGAAGGAATCCCAACTAACTCTAGTAATTCTACACCTTTTTTCGTACCCGACTCTTTACCAAGGCCTTGGTGAACTTTTAACGTTTCACGAATTTGTTGACCAACTGTGTAAACAGGATTTAACGAGGTCATTGGCTCTTGGAAAATCATCGAGATTTCGTTACCTCTGATTTGGCGCATCTCACGGTCACTAACTTTAGTTAGGTCTTTCCCTTTAAAGTTAATTTCACCGCCTACCACTTTACCTGGATTTTCTAGAAGACGCAGGATGGATAGTGCGGTAATACTTTTACCTGAACCAGACTCCCCAACGATTCCGATTGTGCGACCCTTTTTCAGTTTAAAAGATACACCGTCTACCGCCTTTATTTCGTTACCGTCAACGAAGAAAGACGTACGTAAATCTTTTATATCTAAAAGAGTTTCCTCACTCATTTATTTCACCTCTTTCAATTAGAGAACCTTACTCTAAATCGATTCGTTTGTTTAATAGTTTATAAGAAATGTCCACAATTAAGTTTACTAACACGAAGATTACGGCAATGACTAATACTGATGCCTGAACGACAGGGAAATCCCTTGCTTGAATTCGGTCAACAATCAATTTACCCATACCGTTAATCGCAAAAACTGTTTCTGTTAACACGGCACCTGCTAGTAAACCACCAAATTGTAAACCTACTACAGTAACAACTGGGATTAATGCGTTTTTAAGTGCGTGTTTATAGACAACAACATTTTCTTTTAAGCCTTTCGCACGTGCTGTACGAATGTAATCTTGTGTTATGACATCTAACATACTAGAACGCGTCATACGTGCAATTACCGCTGCCCCCATCGTACCGAGGGTGATGACTGGCATGATAATTTGTTCTGGAGTACCCCAACCTGTCGGTGGTAACCAACCTAGCTTTAAGGTAAACCATTGAATCAACATAAGTCCTAACCAGAAGTTCGGCATTGATAAACCGAATAGCGCGACTAACATAATTGATACATCTGCCACTGAATACTGTCTAACAGCAGAGATAATACCTGCAATTAAACCTAAGAAAATACTAAAAATCGTACTGTATATTGCTAGTTCTAGCGTAACTAAGAATTTTGGCCATAATTCTGTCGTAACTGGTAGACTTGTTCTCCATGAGTTACCAAAGTCTAGCATCACAACATCTTTCAAAAAGTTGATATATTGAACTGGAATTGGATCATTTAATCCTAATCTTTCCTCAATTTGTTCGACTGTTGCTTTTGGTGCACTCTCTCCGGCAATGATATGCGCTGGATTACCCGGAGATAGGTGCATTAATGAGAAAACTAAAATTGTTACCCCTATTAAAACAGGGATTAACTGAAGCAACCTTCTTACAATATATTGAAACATATTTGCACCTACTTCCTATTTTTTCATTTTTGGATCTAATGCGTCGCGTAATCCATCACCGAATACGTTGAATGCTAATACGATTAACATAATGACTAATCCTGGGAATAAAGCAATGTGACCTGCATCCCACATAAAGTCACGACCATCACTTAAAATTGCTCCTAACTCTGGTGAAGGCGCTTGGGCACCTAAACCTAGGAAGGAAAGACCACTTGCAGAAAGTACTGCAGTTGCGATAAATAAACTAGCTTGTACAATAATTGGCGATAGTATATTAGGTAGAATATGTTTAAAAATGATACGAATATCTGAAGCCCCTAGAGCTTTCATCGCATCAATATATTCTAAGTTTTTCGTTGCTAAGGTAGAACCCCTTACAATACGAGCGAACGTCGGAATTGCGAAAATAGCAACCGCGATGATTACGTTTTGCATATTGGCACCTAAAATACTAATTAAAGCTAGTGCTAATAAGATTCCTGGAAAGGCCAGCAAAATATCAATTAGGCGCATAATAATGGAATCAATTCTACCACCGTAGTACCCTGAGATAAGTCCTACTAATACCCCAACAGTACCTCCTAGTATTGTTGCAAAGAAACCAATCCCCATCGTAATTCCTAATCCATGTATAACACGAGTGAAAATGTCACGTCCGTGGTGATCTGCACCGAACCAATGTTCAGCAGAAGGACCCACAAATTTTACGCTATAGTCTGTTTCATATGGATCCATAGTAGTTAGCAAAGGACCAACAATGGCTATTATTATTAATGCGATAATTAGATAACCACCAAACAAGGCTGTTTTATTTTTCTTTAGCTTTTTATAGAATTCTTTGAATGATCGTTTCAGCGGGCTTTCAGTTTTAGCTTGTTTCGCTTTGATGTTTGCTGATTCAGCACTCATGATGTAACCTCCCCTTTTAATAAATTTTATTGTTCTTTTAACAAAAATCAGAAAATTTTAACTCTATTTAGGCTACTTTCCAGAAAAAACACTCAATCATCATATTACTATGTAAACGTTTTTTTGACAATAAAAATTCCTACATATATGTATTGGAAAATCTTTCTCTAAACCTTGATTTGTAAGGTTTTTCATATATTACGCACGAAGAGAATTCTTAAAATTTGCGCTTTTTAAATTTTCTTGATATTTTGTCCTTTATCATATATTCTAGTAATTGATTACATACTAAGCTTGTGTAATCAAAATCACATAATTTTATCAAGGGGGCTATTTTACCTATGAAGTCAAACAAAGTATTTTGGCTTGTTTCTCTTCTATTCGCGGTTGCACTTGTTTTATCAGCATGTGCTGGTGACGGCGAACCGAACGAAGAGCCAGAAGAATCTGGTACAGAAGAAGAAACAAATAATGAGGGTGAAGGCGAAGAAGCTGGCGGAGAAGGTTCTGGCGGCGACTTAACAATCGCTATTCCATCTGACGTTGTATCTTTATCAACACAAGGTTCGAATGATGTTCCTTCAAGTAACGTTGCAGAGAACATCTACGAAACTTTAACTGTATTAAACGAAGACCAAGAAGTTGAACCAGGTCTTGCTGAAGACTGGGAAGAAGTAGATGAAACTACTTGGGACTTCCACCTACGTGAAGGCGTAGAATTCCATGACGGTGAAGAACTAACAGCGGAAGTTGTTAAAATGAACTTCGATCGTCTAGTAGATGAAGAAATCGGTTCTCCACGTGCTTTCTTATTCGAAGCAGTTGAGAGCGTAGAAGTACAAGATGATTACACTGTACGCATTAACTTAAAATACCCATATGCACCATTACTAGCTAACTTAGCTCACAATGGTACTGGTATTATGAGTCCGAACATTATTGAAGAAGACTATGCTCAGCTTGAAGAAGGCGGAGACGTAGATGCTTACATCAACCAAAACCCAGTAGGTACTGGTCCATTTGAATATGAAGAATGGACTCCAGGTGAAAAACTTGTATTAAAACGTAACGAAAACTACTGGGGCGACGCTGCAAAATTAGATACAGTTACTTTCAAAGTTGTATCTGAGCAAAGCTCTCGTATTGCAGAGTTAGAATCTGGTGTATCTCACATTGCAGATGCAATCGGTCCTAACAACGTAAGCCGTGTAGAAGGTATGGCAGATGCTGATGTACTACAAGCACCTTCAGTATCATTATCATACGTTGGATTTAATGTTCAAAGCGAACCATTTGATGACGAGCGTGTTCGTCAAGCGGTTTCAATGGCTATTAATAAAGATGAGATTATCGAAGGAGTTTACAATGGCGTTGGTATTCCAGCAGTTGGTCCATTAGCTCCACCTGTATTTGGTTATGATGATTCTGTTAGTGGTTTAGACTATGATGTTGATGCTGCTAAAGATCTACTAGCTGAAGCTGGTTACGAAGATGGGTTCTCAACTACAATTTGGACAAACGATAACGAACAGCGTGTTGATACTGCTGTTGCTATCCAAAACCAATTAAAAGATATTGGTATCGATGTTAAGATTGAAGAATTAGAATGGGGTGCTTACCTAGAGCGTACAGCTAACGGTGAACATGACATGTTCATTCTAGGTTGGTCTACAGTAACTTCAGATGCTGACTATGGAATGTTCCCATTATTCCACTCTTCAGCAGTGGGTGACCCAGGTAACCGTTCATTCTTAGAAAATGATGAGTTAGATGAAGTTCTTGAAGAAGCACGTCGTGAGACTGATCCGGATGCTCGTCAAGAATTATACACTCAAGCACAAGAAATGTTAGTTGAACTTGCTCCAATGATTTACGTTCACCACCAAGAGTACTTACTTGGCGTGAACAGCAGCGTTAAAGACTTCGGCATTAACGCACAAGGTATCTACCAATTACGTGATGCTTACATTGAAGAGTAAGTCTTAATAGAAAACTGAGTACCGATTATCGGTGCTCAGTTTTTTGTGTAAAAATATGTTATTCTCCTAAGTCCTTCGACTTAATTCTATTAATTTACTGAAAATTTACAACAAAGTATGCCTTTCTTTTATATAATTAACTTGTACAAAATATAGGGAGGGTTTTTCTTTGAAAAAGATTATTAGTCTGCTATCTATGTTGACGCTGGTTTTAACTTTATTACCCTTAACTAGCATCTCAGCGGATAGTCATGAGGATTTAATTATTTCTGAGTACATTGAGGGAAGTGGGTATAACAAGGCTATTGAGATTTATAATGGCACAGGTGAAACTGTCAATTTAGGATCATACTCACTTACAACGTTCATGAATGGTGCATCATTCGAACCCGGTGATGGTACATCTAATGAAATAAAACTATTAGGTGAATTAGCCCATGGCGATACTTATGTAGTTGCTAGTGGACAAGCTGACCAAGTAATACTTGACCTAGCAAACCTTACGAATAACTCACTTAATTTTAACGGTGACGATGCTATAGTTTTATTTAAAGATTACGATTCAAATAACCGTGAAGGGGAAATTATCGATTCAATAGGTCAAGTTGGTGTAGACCCTGGTAGCTATTGGGGAGATAACGCAAACAAGACTCAAGATATGACATTGGTAAGAGATTTTTCAATAACTAGTGGTGACACTAATCCAACTGATGATTTTGATCCTAATGAAGAATGGATTGCTTTTTACAAAGATACATTTGACTATTTAGGTAATCACGAAGAAGTCGCTCCGCCAGATAACGAACCCGAAGAAGAATACATCCGTACGGTTGACCGTGTCGTTGACGGAGATACGATACATGTGAACGAACCTATTTTAGGTGAAACAACGATACGTTTCTTAAATATGGACACCCCAGAAACCTACCATCAGAATGATTACGATGAGGATCTTATCTTAGAAGATCCAAACCACTCTCAAAAATATCACGGAGATCAAGCAACACAATTTTTAAGTGAATTACTCCAACCTGGTGATGAAGTCATCATTAAAGTTGGTGAAGAACCTTTAGATACGTATGGGCGTGTTTTAGCAGAAGTTGTGCGTAGTGATGATGGTTTAAACACAAACCTTGAGATGGTTAAAGAAGGATATGCTTCGACTTACTTTATTTGGCCAGTTGGACCTGAGGAAACGTATCAAGAGTACCAAGATGCGGTGAAATCTGCTAAAGAACAAAATAAAGGAATCTGGTCAAACGAAACGCCGTTAATGGAATTACCATTCGTGTTCCGTTCGCGTTATGATGATCGTGCTCTATATCGTTACGTTGCCAACTCTGAAACAGGCCTATACTACTTACCAAACGATTGGGCAGAAGTACCTGTGCACGCACGAATATTCTTTGGAGATGAATTAACAGCTTTAAACGAAGGTTATGAGCCTGCGTTTGAACGCGAGCCAATTATTGCGGATGCAAGAGCAGCAGCACTTGGCACTAACGTTACGATTGAAGGTACGATTACACATAAAGTAGTTAGTGGTGGACAAACGAATTATTATGTACAAGACCACACGGCTGGCATTGTCGTTCGCACAGGTGATTTTGAGGCAAATGTTGGCGATAAAATTGTGGCTTCAGGTGTGACGGATGAGTATTACGGTATGCTTCAAATCGTTGATGCCAATGCGAATGTCATTGAAGAAGGTACATCTGACATTGAGCCAACACTCGTGACATCTAGTGACCTTGGCGAATCAATTGAGGCTCAGCTTGTAAAAATGGAAGACATTGAAATTTTATCAGTTAATCAATACAACGACTATACAGCTCGTGATGCTGATGGTGAGTTTGTAATAGATAACGATGTTGGTTTCTTAGAAGTTGGAAAAACTTATGATGAAATTGTTGGTGTCGTTGATTATAATTTCGATGAGTTTAAGTTAATGCCACGAAGTGAAGATGATGTATTAGAAGAATTAGAAGTTCAAACGATTCAGTCAGCTCGCGATGCTGAGCTTGACACACGTATTCATATTGAAGGTGTCATCACTGCTGCCTTCTACGCTGGAGGTATGTACAATTATTACGTTCAGGATGACACGGCTGGTATCGTCGTTCGAGCGAGTGACTTCGGTGCTGAAGTTGGTGACAAAATAAGTGCTAAAGCTCGTACGGAAGAATACTTTGGTTTACTTCAAATCTTACCAAACGAGGAGAATGTTTCACTTGTTGAACAAGGCGTTGGCGTACCTGAACCAAAAGTCATTACATCAGATGACGTTGGAGAAGCTTACGAAGGTCAACTGGTAACGGTTAAAGATTTTTATGTAGATGATGTAGATAGAAATAACAATTATCAAGCTTATGACGAGAATGGCCATTTTGTTATTGACTCTGATACTCAATTAGTTGATAAAGGACAATACTATGAATCGATTACAGGTGTCTTAACTTATAACTATGATGAGTACAAAGTAATGCCTAGAAATGCTGAAGATGTTGTTGAAGCGAAGTTTTTAGACTTTTCAGCGGCTGAACTAGTCGAGATTGCCAATCAACAAGGCAACGACTTTTTACTAGAAAAATTAGAAACAGAACTACATGAAACCGTTGAGACCAAAGGCAACACAGACCAACACATCAAATCAGTTATTCATTCTGTTGAAAAGGCTCTAATCAAATACCAAAATAACGGTAAAGATGCACACCTTAAGAAAATTGATCACGAATTAACTAAATTATTTGAGCGTCAAGCGTCATAATTAGATTTTAGAAACTAGAAGAAGACGAATGTTAGTGTCAATGACTAACATTCGTCTTTTTTAGATTCGGTAGGTGCTGTCCCTACTCCTTATTAGATAATAAATCTAAAAATTAGATAATAAACTGCTCATTTTAGATAATAAAATCAAAAATTAGATAATAAACCTCTCATTTTAGATAATAAAAATTAATATTAGATAATAAACCTCTCATTTTAGATAATAAAACCCAAAAATAGATAATAAAAACTAACTCTTAGCCCCGTGAAATATCTCATGTTTATTCCTCACTAAACAGGGAAAACCATATATAGAACTCCTCAAGAAAGGTGGATGTTTTATATGGATCAAAAAATGAAAGAACTTATTGATGGATTAAATGAAGATTTAAGTAATGAGTACACAGCTTCAATCATGTATACGAATAACGCGGCAGTCGTTACAGGGCTATATCGCGCGACGTTAAAGCCGTTTTTTGAGAGTGAAATCTCAGATGAACAAGGGCACGCTTTATACTTAGCTGAAAAAATCAAATCACTCGGTGGGACTCCAACTGTAAAGCCAGCTCCTGTCCCTCAAGAGACAGACGTGAAGAAGATGCTTCAAGCGGCACGTGATGCTGAAAAAGCAACAATTGACCGTTATGAAGAGCGCAAAAAACAAGCTGAAGAACTAGGTTTAACCGAACTATCTGTAAAGCTTGATGACATGATTGCTGATGAAACAGGTCATATGGAGGAAATTGATCGCCTGCTTATGGATCCACATTTTCAATAATATAGAAAATCCGCTGACATAATATCAGCGGATTTTTTACATATTAGCTATTTAGTTTAGATTTTTTCTGAGCACGTTCACGTTCGCTCTTGTTTAAGATTTTCTTACGTAAACGGATGGATTGTGGAGTGACTTCGCAATACTCATCGTCATCCAGGTATTCGATCGCTTCTTCAAGCGTTAGTTTACGTGTCGATTTAATCGTTTGTGTGTTATCTTTTGTTGCTGAACGTACGTTAGTTAGAGCTTTTTCCTTCGTGATGTTAACTGTTAAGTCGTTTTCACGGTTGTGCTCCCCAACAATCATACCTTCATACACTTCTGTATTTGGTTCAACAAAGATGACGCCACGATCTTCAAGAGCAAGGATGCTATAGTTTGTCGCTTTACCTTTTTCTTGAGATACTAATACACCTTGGCGACGGCCACCTACTCGGCCACCAACGACTGGCTCATAAGAATCAAATGAGTGGTTAATGATCCCGAACCCACGTGTTTGGGTCATAAATTCTGTCGTATAACCAATTAAACCTCGTGAAGGTATTTTAAATTCTAAGCGGACTTGACCATTTCCTTGGTTCACCATATCAAGCATTTCACCTTTACGCTCACCAAGGGATTCCATCACTGCACCTTGGTGCTCTTCTGGTACGTCCACTTGAACGCGTTCCATCGGTTCACATTTCACACCGTCAATTTCCTTTATAATGACCTGAGGCTTAGAAATTTGTAATTCAAAACCTTCACGGCGCATGTTTTCTATTAAAATCGATAAGTGAAGCTCACCACGACCAGATACAATCCAGGCATCTGGAGAATCAGTTTTCTCAACTCGTAGACTTACGTCCGTTTCAAGTTGAGTGAGTAGACGTTCTTCAATCTGACGAGCCGTTACAAATTTACCCTCACGACCCGCAAAAGGACTATTGTTTGTGACAAACTTCATTTGTAATGTCGGTTCATCAATACGCGGAATTGGTAGTGCATCAGGTTTTTCAACATCACAAACCGTCTCACCGACGTTGATGTCTTCCATCCCAGCTACTGCTACAATGTCACCCGCTTCAGCTTCTTGAATTTCAACACGCTTTAATCCAATAAAACCGAATAGCTTTGTGACACGGTATTTTTTCATGCTACCGTCTTTTTTCATAAGCGCGACTTGATCGCCAACTTTCATGCGTCCGCGATATACACGTCCAACACCAATACGACCTACATAATCATTATAATCAAGCATCGTGATTTGGAACTGAAGTGGCCCTTCCACATCACGCTTAGGCTTTGGCACGTAATCTAAAATAACTTTAAATACAGGATCCATCGTTTCTTGTTGTTCTTCAGGCTCTTCACCAGACGTTCCGTTTAAAGCGGACGCATATACAACCGGGAACTCAAGCTGATCATCGTCTGCACCAAGCTCAATGAAAAGGTCTAATACTTCATCCACAACCTCTTCAGGTCGAGCATTCGGACGGTCAATTTTATTTAATACAACAACCGGTTTTAAGCCATCTTCTAAGGCTTTTTTCAACACAAAACGAGTCTGTGGCATACAGCCTTCGTACGCATCAACCACAAGTAAAACACCATCAACCATTTTCATGATACGCTCTACTTCACCACCGAAGTCTGCGTGTCCCGGTGTATCAAGGATGTTAATACGAGTATCGTTATAATTAATCGCTGTATTTTTCGCTAAAATCGTAATACCGCGTTCCTTCTCTAAATCATTTGAGTCCATTGCACGTTCATCAACATGTTCATTCTCACGGAACGTTCCTGAGTAATGTAACATCTGGTCAACCAAGGTCGTTTTCCCGTGGTCAACGTGGGCAATAATCGCTATATTGCGAATGTCTTTGTTCTCTTGCATTAAAAATTCTCCTATTCTTCGCATAAACTTATTCAACCTTTATATTATAACAAAAAATGGGCAAAATACCTAATTTAATCTAATTCCCTTAAACTTTTTGCTTTAAATAGGACAATAAAAGACAATAAACACAGCGCCAATGCCGCGAACAACATGATTTGATCAATCGACACTCCGATGCTAATAAACAGTGTGGTTAATAAATATGACACAGGAATTAAACCCATCGCAGAAAATTGAACAAGACTCATGACGCGACCGATATATTTTTTCTCAGTATGGTGTTGAATGGCTGAAGATAATGGAACATTTGTAAAGGCAACGGTCATTCCCATTAGCACGACAAGCGCCACATTGATCCAAAGGTTTTCAACTAGGCTAAACGCTGTAAAGAAAATTGCCATCCCACCTAGAGCCCCTACTGCAACGATACCCCTTCGCTTTTGGATATTTAAAAATCCAACTAAAATGGTTCCAATCAACATTCCAATCGCTAATCCAGCACTTAAGGTACTAAACGTTAGCTCATTTCCGTTAAGAATGTTTTTTGCAAAAATAGGTAAACCTACTTGTAACGGTCCTGAGAAAAATAAATTTAAAAACACGATTGTGACCATGAGTGTTAATAAAAATGGTGAGCTTTTAAGGTAGACGAACCCTTCTTTAATTGACTCCCAAATTGTCGATGGTTTTTCTTGAGATTGAGTTAAATCGACATCTTCCGTTAGACGCTTCTTCAATAACCAGTCAACGAACGCTGAAATAAATAGCATTATACTGACAATCGCAAACATAATTGTATAACTTCCAAACCCGATGATGACCCCAGCCAGCACAGGCCCAACAACGACCAATATGTTTCTAACCGTGTCTAAAATCGAATTCCCACGTGTTAACTGCTCCTTTTTTAACAACGTCGGAATCATCGAAGAGCTCGCTGGCCAAAAAAACGCATCAAGCAATCCGAAAATCAGTGCTATAGCGATCAACGGCCAAATCGTAAGTGTATCAAAAATAAGTAGTGCAATAATCCCGATTAAGAGGACGCCTTTCGTGAAATCCGACAGAAACATAATCCAAGCACGGTTCATCCGGTCAGCAATCACACCACCAATTAACATGAACATCAAGCGCGGGACAGATGAAGCAAAGAACACCAACCCCAACATCGCTTCCAACCTCAAGAAATCGACCACATACCAATTCACCGTGAACATGAAAAACGACACGCTAAAACTTGAAGCTAAAAACGTTAATACAAACAAGAGGAAATTCACGTTCTTAAATACCGATGGACCCTCTTCTTGATCAATTGCTGGTGGTGCCACTGCCTCTGAACTCATTTTCCCCACTCCCGACTTTTACTTTTATTAAATTAACTATATGCCATGTGAACACCGTCGTAAACGGCTTTCCGTTAAAATCAGTCGACGGTTATATATGATTTCAGTCTTGAGTCTGAGAGTCGTTTAGGAGTGTTCGTTTTGTCTAGTATTTCATTTTTTTGTCCAATAAATCTGGCATTTTGTCTAGTAAAATTTAAAAATTGTCTAGTAAATGCGTGATTTTGTCTAGAAAAACTCGAAAATTGTCTAGTAAATTCATGATATTGTCTAGTATTTCGGCCAAATTGTCTAGTAAATACCACTCATCTTTTCCACAAAAAAATCCCACCCATCAACGAGTGGAACTTTACGAATTCATTTCATCTAAAACTGGATAGACCGCTTCAACACCTTTTTCAGCGATCGTACACGCAATCCCAAGTGGGGTTTCCCAAAACGAATCGGGAATGATCGGGTTTTTCCAGCCTGCTGCTTGGAACAATGACTGGTAAATGCGGTTTAAATGTTTTTCAGTCGTTTGTCGGTCACGCTCTTTTTCGCCACGCGCCATTAAGAATAAGTAACGCATCGACTGAAAAATATTGTCTCCTGGCATGAACGTGAACTCTTTGAAAAACTTAAGCTGCTTCTCTGACTTCTCGGATAAAGCATTATTAATCGCTAAATCATCAAGGCGTTCGTAAAGCTGACGGTTTAGCATCTTAAACACACGACGCTTTTCATCTTGCATGACTTCATCCGTGTAGACGGTCTTTAGGAAATCAAACGCTTCCTCTCTCGTCCATGACATAAATCTTCCCCCTTATGACTCAATCGGCTCGTTCGAAAATACGACCTCTCCATCTTTCAAACCGATATATAAATCCTGCTCTTTGAAAAACCATTTATCTTTTTCATCGACTTGAAATAAAATATTTTTCTTCTCTGTTTCAACACCGACCACATCGGCGCTTCCAGGTTCAATCGCTACTGAGAAACCATCTTGGAAGTCACTTGTCCCACCATACTTCGGGAAAAAACGTACCGCATCTCCCTCAACTAAATCCATTTCATCGATAAACCAATCCACTGCTTTGTCTGTCACATGTAAATTCAATGGCGTCTCCTCCTTTGATTCCTCTAAGTTTAGTGTATCTAAAACATACTTAAACAACAACTTTAAGCATGTTTATTGCAAATTTTTCTATACTGTTATAAAATTCAAAAATCATATTTTACGAGAAAGAAGATGTTATGTATGTCGAACGAACGCCTCGGAATTCTTTACGCATCAGGCGCATACTTGCTTTGGGGGTTCTTGCCACTTTATTGGAAGCTCGTTGACCATGTACCAGCATGGGAAATTTTAGCTCACCGCATTATTTGGTCGTTTGTATTTATGATCATCTTAATTGCCGCCATTCGTCGGTGGCATCTTTTTGTTGATGAGTGTAAGCAAATTATATTTAATAAGAAAAAATTGTTCGGTATTACAGCTGCAGGTCTGATTATCAGCTTAAACTGGGTTATATTCATATGGGCTGTGAACTCTGACCGTGTGCTCGATGCGAGCCTAGGTTATTACATAAACCCGTTAATTAGTATTTTTTTTGGATTTATTTTTCTGAAAGAACGGTTTACGAAAATCCAATGGACCGCGATTGGACTCGTGTTTGTTGGTGTCTTTTACATGACATATAACTTTGGTGCGGTACCTTGGGCTGCTTTGGGAATGGCGATCACCTTTGCGCTTTATGGCCTACTGAAAAAGACGGTTGATTTAAGTGCCATTTTCGGTCTCGCAATTGAAACGTTAATTGTCACGCCTATTGCTTTAGCTTATATTTTCTTCATAGAATTTGAAGGAAGTGGCGCGATGGGCTTCTCGTTTGAAGGATTGATCCTGATTGGTACAGGGCTCGCAACGGCTTTACCGTTATTGTTATTCGGCCAAGGTGCTAAACGCATTCCTTTGTCGTTAGTCGGCTTTTTACAATACTTCGCACCGACGATTATGTTGTTACTAGGTGTCTCTTTATTCGGTGAAACATTCACGCAAGTACACGCTATTACCTTTACCCTAATTTGGCTCGGGTTAATCCTATATTCTTATGAACGATTTTTGCATATAAGAAAAATGAAGACTGTTTAGTAATGGGGGAAATACGATTGAAGTTAATCAAGTTATTACTCGGATTAATTGTATTCTTAGGAGGACTCTACTCGCTGTTTATAGGTGATGTGAAAGCTCCAGATTATGTTATTTTTTCTGTTTTGGCAATTACTTTTTTACTTATTGGAATGGATTCTCTCAAAGAAAAAAGTAGATTCAATGGTTCATTAATGTTAATGAGTGCCACAGTCACGGCGATGATTGCTATAAAAGACTTTGTTAATTTAATGAGTTGAAGATAAGCCATTTCCTCAATTAGGAAATGGCTTTTTTGATAGAAATACTTTGTTCTCGTGGACTTTTTCCTGTTCAACGTCAATTGAGCTCATATCACGTGCACTTGCTTAGATATGAGCGACACTTGAGCTCATTTTACGTGCACTTCATAAAATTTCACGTCCCACTCAACCTCACCTTAGAGACATTGCTTATGCGTCTCGTGCGCAAAAGCCCCGTTCACTCTAAGTAACTTTTCCAAAACACAAGAAAGCGCTTTCAAATTTTGTGTTACAATAATACATATAGATTTATAGATTTTCTTTAAAGGGGATGGAGTACATGAAGGAAAGACGTTTTGAAACTGAAGCAGTTCATGTCGGGTATGATTCCAAGGATCATCTAGGGAGTTTATCTACACCAATTTACCAAACGTCGACGTTTACGTTTGAGTCCGCGGAACAAGGGGAGCGCCGCTTTGCTGGTGAAGAAGGTGGCTATATTTATAGTCGTTTAGGGAACCCGACTGTAACGGCATTGCAAGAACGTATTGCTAGACTTGAAAATGGTGAAGCTGGGTTAGCGTTTGCAACTGGTATGGCAGCTGTATCCGCTACACTAATCAAATTAACTAAAGCGAATGATCACATTCTATGCTCACAAGGACTTTATGGTTGTACGTTTGGTCTATTATCGATTATGGATGAAAAATATAATATTAAATCAGATTACATCGCGATGGATACCGAAGACCAAATTCGTGAACACATTTTACCTGAAACAAGTGTCATCTATGTTGAGACACCAATCAACCCAACGATGAAAGTCATTGATCTAGAAATGGTCGCACGTGTGGCGAAAGAATATAATATTCCAGTCGTGGTCGATAACACGTTCTCTAGTCCGTACTTACAGCGTCCAATTGACCTTGGTTGTGATATCGTCATTCATAGTGCGACGAAATATATTGGTGGACACGGGGATGTTGTGGCTGGCCTTGTCGTCGGTAAAGAAGACTTCATTTCGGACATGGCTATGACAACTCAGAAAGATATTGGTGGTCAAATGTCACCATTTGATGCTTGGTTATTGTTACGCGGTCTTAAAACGTTGCCACTGAGAATGGAGCGCCATTCACAAACAGCCGAAACAATTGTGGATCACCTAAAGGCGCATTCTAATGTTGATCGCGTTTACTACCCGTTTGATGCCGATAACCCTGACTATCATATTGCGAAAAAACAAATGCGTTTAGGCGCAGGTGTGATCGCGTTTGAAGTTAAAGGTGGCAAAAAAGAAGCGCAAGCATTTTTAAACCGTCTATCATTCTTAAAAATTGCGGTTAGCTTAGGTGATGCCGAAACAATTATTCAGCATCCAGCAACGATGACTCACGCGGTTGTACCAGAAGAAACACGTGAAAAAATGGGAATCTCAAACACTCTCATTCGAATGTCATGCGGTTTAGAAGCTTGGGAAGATATTTGGGCAGATTTAAAACAAAGCCTTGATCAAGTAGAAGTAGCTGAAGCTAATGTATTAGAGTAATAAACAAACGCTTGGGAGTGAGTTACCCCCAAGCGTTTTTCTTAATTCACTACTTCATCCTGCACATCCCAATTATAAGCTTGACGGACCATTCGAATCGCTTCCTTCGTTTTGTTGTCTTCCGTGCTGTACGGGATAGTTATGAATTTCTCGTCATTTGAAAATGTGTAAGATAAGACTCTTAGTGAGCCTTCTTCAACCTCACGCGAGACCTTCTCAACTTCTTCCCACTCCATGCCTGGTTCTGTAAAGAAGAGAAACGTATTATTGTAGGCACCTCCTACTAATTCATATATTCATCAACTTTGTCTCTATAAGACTTTAACTCTGCTAGTGTTTTCGCTATTTCCAGTTCTTCGAAAGCAGATGCATCAAATTGACCTTGGTTCATTTGACGGTTGGCCTCATCAATGGCTTCCAATACTTGATCATTATGTCGCTCAATCTCGCTATGCAAACCACTCGCCACACTTGGAGGTTCAATCTCATTAAATGCCTTAACTTCAGTTTCAATTTCTTCAATCATCGCCTTTATATCTTCTAAATCCTGCTCCGTGAATTGATCTTTGTTCATATAATTAGAAACATCATCTTGGTAACTTGCCATCGTGCTAACATAATCCTTAGTTTTTTTACCATAATCAACCGTTTGATTCACTTCATCTATCACACCACAACCAGTTATTAGTAGAAAACTAACTGCAATTAATAGTAACCTCATATCGCGTCATCTCCTTAAACGATTTTTAATCATTATATGCTTGTCCTACCCTACTATTCTTATATTATATCGTTAATCTATACTTTTCGAAACTTTCAGATAGATCATAGTCAGTAATGTGTGTTTATGCTATAATTAAGTATAAATATTTAGAGCTAGAACGTTAGACAAAAGACGAGGTAAAGACCATGTCCAGAACTGATTTCAACAAACATAAGCTTCTTCAACTTAGCCAATATAATCAGGCACAGAAAGACCTTTACAAACGTTTCCCGGATGGAATTGTAACGGTTGATCGTACAGGTATTATAGTTGATACGAATCAACAGTTATTAGATATGCTGTGTTATGACCGAGAGGATTTAGTTAATCAACATTTTAAACCTTTTATTGTAAAGGAATTTCAAAGTGAGACATTGAATTATTTTAATCGCGTCTTAACTGGTCAATCTGTTAAGCATTACACAAGTGTTATACATAAATATGGGTATGAAGTCACTGTTCGGTTAACAAGTGTCCCTATTTTTGAGCAAGATAAAGTGATTGGCATGTATGCACTCGTTCATGACTTATCAGAGACTGAACGAGATTTAAATGATTTATTTAATGTAAAAGAAAAACTAATTTCTGTCCAAGCAACAGCAGATATTGGGTCTTGGGAAGTTGACCTTAACACGAATACCATCCACTGGTCGGACCAAGTCTATGAAATCTATGAACGTCCAGAGTGGCGTGAGGCCACATTAGATCTTGAAGGCATTCTCACACTAACACACCCTAAAGACTATGATCATTTTAGAAACACGGTTTTACAAGCAATGGAGTATGGGACTAGTTTTGAGTTAGACTATCGCATTAAGACTCGAAGTGGTGTCCGTACACTTCACACTCGAGGAGATAGTATTCTAGATAATCAAGGGACCCCTGTCCGTTTAATAGGAATTGTTCAAGACGTGACAAAGGTGCGCGGGCTAGAGCGAGACCTTACGATTAATCGTGAACGCCTCCAGAAAATCTATGATTCTCTCGATATGATAGTTTGCTCATTCAATTTGGACAATCGCCGTTTAGAGTATGTGTCTAAAGGCATCGAGCGAATGATTAATGTTGAAGTCGAGCAAGTTTACCAAAATGATTTTAACTGGGAAACATATATACACCCTGAGGATTTGGCGAGTTTTTCACGTAACCGTAGACAAATCCTTCGTGGTGAAAAAGTAAAACATGAATATCGGATTACGTCAAAAACTGGGCAGATTAAATGGGTTGAAGAACAAGCCATTCCTATTTTCGATGAGAATGGGAATATTACACAAATCGACGGGGTATTAGTCGACTTTACCGAACGTAAGCTTCATGAACAAGAGATGGAGTTTATTGCTAATCACGACCATTTAACTGGTTTGAAAAATAGACGCAACTTCGAAGCTCACGCTCAGAAGTTAATGTCGAAGCGTAAAAAAGTACCGTTTTGGCTAATTTATTTAGACTTGGATAACTTTAAATCGATTAACGATTCACTAGGTCATGATATAGGAGATCAGGTTTTAACCCTGACGGCGACTAGGCTAAATAATATCATTGAAGACCGTGGCGTTTGCGCACGATTGAATGGTGATGAATTTGTTATTTTGGTCCACCAGCATAGAGATGGTGAGACTATTCAGGACATTGCACAACGGCTGAAAGTGTCACTTGAGCGAATAATGTTAGTTGATGAGTATCAGCTACAAGTTACGTCCAGTATTGGAATTAGCCATTTTCCAACTCATGGTAATACGCTAAATGACTTAATTAATAATGCGGACCGTGCCGTTCATTACGTAAAGATGATCGGCAAAAACTCATGGCAAATTTTTGAGGATGACGTTGAGAAACGCACGTTTAATGACTATGAGCTAGAACAAGACTTACATTTTGCAATTGAAAAAGATCAGTTAGAACTTTACTTGCAGCCTATTTTAAATAATCAATTAAACCAAGTACCACTAGCCGAGGCGCTCATACGTTGGAAACATCCGAAATACGGCTATATACCACCTAATGTATTTATTCCGATTGCGGAGAAGTCTGGTCTGATTCATCAAATCGACCATTTTGTTTTACGACAAACGTGTGAAACCATTAGTCGCTGGAAAAGCCGCTTTGGCACTGAAATAGCTATTACGAATAACTTGTCACCCAAACGTTTTTTAAGGCATTCATTTAAAAACTATGTTCTCGATACATTGGATTACTATCAAGTGGACGCTTCACAAATTATATTTGAGATTACAGAAACGACGTTGATTCACGATTATGCTGTTGTGAATGAAACAATCAATGAATTTAGGGAAATCGGATTTCGTTTTGCGTTGGATGATTTCGGAACAGGTTATTCGTCAATTGCTCATTTAAGTCTATTTAACATTGATTTGTTAAAAATTGACCGCCAATTTATTAGAGACATTGACCAAAACACAAAGAATCAAGCCATCTTAAGAGGAATCTCTCATTTTACAAACGAACTTGAGATTCCGATGGTCGCCGAAGGAATTGAAACTGAGGATGAGCTAGAATTTTTACAAACCTTAGACTGTAACTACTATCAAGGATTCTACTTTAAGAAACCTTGTTCTGTAGGTGAATTTGAAGAATACTATGGGTAGAGCCACGCGCTCTGCCCTTTTTGATTAACGCTCTATATATTCATCCGTTGCTTATCGACAATTCCGGCTTCCCTATCTACATTCTCGCGCTCCCTATCGACAATTCCGGCTCCCCTATCCACATTCAACCGCTCCCTATCGACAATTCCGCTTCCCCTATCCACATTCAACCGCTCCCTATCGACAATTCCGCTTCCCCTATCCACATTCAACCGCTCCCTATCGACAATTCCGCTTCCCCTATCTACATTTACCTGCTCTCTATCGACAATTCCGACTCCCCTATCTACATTTACCCGCGCCCTATCGATAATTCCAGCTCCCCTATCTACATTCTCGCGCTCCATATCGACATTTCACGCTTCTCTATCTACATTCACCTGCTCCTTATCGACAATTCCTCACATCATTGGGCAAACTCAACTACCTCCACCTCTTTCAAGTTCGAATTTTTAAACTACTAGCTCTCTTTCATATGTGATATATTGTTTTTAGGAGGGATTAGGATGTTTAAATCTACGGAAGATTTTGCAAAGCAATTAGATCAACAAGATTCGTTAAGTCATTTTAAGGATGAGTTTTACATAAAAGAAAATCAGATATATATGGACGGGAATTCGCTTGGGCTTATGTCTAAGCGTTCGGAGAAGAGATTGTTAGAAGTGCTTGATTCATGGAAAAACTTTGGCATCGATGGTTGGACGAACGGGGATCATCCTTGGTTCTATCTGTCTGAAAACCTGGGAGCTAAAGTTGCTAAGTTGGTTGGCGGGAAGCCTGAAGAGGTCGTTGTGACGGGTTCGACAACCACGAACCTGCATCAGCTAGTGGCGACTTTTTTCAAGCCTGAAGGAAAACGCACTAAAATTTTGGCGGATGAGCTGAACTTCCCGTCAGATATTTATGCGTTAAAAAGTCAGCTGAAATTACGTGGACTTGACCCTGATGAACACCTCATTAGAGTGAAAAGTCGTGATGGGCGTACAATCAACGAAGAAGATATTATCGATGCGATGACGGATGAAGTCGCATTGGTCATTTTGCCAACTGTACTATATCGTAGTGGCCAGCTGATCGATATTAAACGTGTAACGGACGCTGCGCATAAACGTGGGATCAAAATCGGTTGGGATGGCTGTCACTCGGTTGGCGCTATTCCGCATGATTTTCACAATCAAGGTGTCGACTTTGCTTACTGGTGTCACTATAAGTATGTGAACAATGGTCCTGGTGGCGTTGCCGGATTGTTTGTTCATGAAAAACATTTCGGGACTGAGCCTGGACTTGCCGGTTGGTTTGGTTCTGACAAAACAAAGCAGTTCGATATGGAGCATGACTTTACACCGGCACAGACAGCCGGAGCGTTTCAAATTGGTACCCCGCACGTATTAAGTGTTGCCCCATTAATCGGTTCGTTGGAGCTGTTTGAAGAAGCTGGAATGGATGCCATTCGTGAAAAGTCTCTTAAAGCAACAGAGTATCTAATGTATTTAGTTAAAGAAAATTTATCAGATTACGAGTTCACCATTGGCAACCCAACTGATGATGCGTTCCGCGGTGGGCATGTGTGCTTAGAACATTCTGAAGCAGCAAGTATATGTAAAGCATTAAAAGCAAACGGTGTTGTGCCTGACTTCCGTGCGCCAAACGTGATTCGCTTAGCACCTGTTGCCTTTTATGTGACGTATCACGATGTCTATCAAATGGTTATGATATTAAAAGACATTATGGAAAATGAAACGTATAAGCACTATAAAAACGAACGAGATGTCATTGCTTAAGGAGTGAGATGATGATCTATGATATTTCAAGGCTACTAAATGCCAACACACCGACTTGGCCTGGCGATACCCCTTTTTCTTACAACCTAACGTGGTCTCAAGAAGAAACAGGATCCGTCAATGTCGGACAAATCACAACGAGTTGCCATACCGCAACCCATGTCGATGCACCATTTCATTTTAAAGATAATGGCATGACAATCGAGCAGCTGCCACTTGAGTTGTTTGTCGGCGATGCGCTTGTGATTGATGTCACCACAAAGGATGAGATTACACCTCGTGATTTTGAAGGGCTTGATTTAAGTGACGTTCGCCGTGTGATTCTTAAGACGGACACGTGGACGGATGATGTTTTTCCAGAAAAAATACCACTAATTGACCCTGAGCTTGGACCTTTTTTCTTAGAAAATGGCATCGAGCTACTTGGAGTTGACCTGCCATCGGTTGACCCATTAGACAGTAAAACATTAGACACACACCATTCACTTCTTCAAAACGGTGTGCATATTTTAGAAGGGCTAAAACTAAAGGACATTCAACCAGGAACCTATCATCTCACAGCCCTTCCACTGAAAATCGAAGGTGCAGACGGCAGTCCCGTCCGCGCCATACTGCAAGGATAAGTTAGACCCCCATCATATCGACGGGGGTCTCATTTTTGACTATAATTTTGTACGGACATTCCAAAGTTCTGGGAAAAAATAATGGTCTAAAACGCTCTTCAAGTAACCAACACCTGACGAACCGCCAGTCCCTTTCTTATGCCCAATGATTCGTTCCACCGTTTTCATATGACGGAACCGCCACTGCTGCATCCAGTCTTCAATATCAACGAGCTTCTCAGCTAATTCGTATAAATCCCAATACTGATTGACATTTCGATACACTTCAATCCATGCCTCTTCAACACTCTCATTTGCTTCATAAGTTTTCTTGTGGTCTCTCTCTAAAACGTCACGGTCGATATCAAACCCCGCTTTAGCCAATGCCTCGATTGCTACATCGTATAAACCTGGTGCTTCATATGCTTGCTTTAACTTAGCATGAAGTTCAGGGTCTTTTTCGTAAATTTTCAAGACATGAGGTGTTTTATAACCTAATGCAAATTCCGTTAGACGATACTGGTAAGACTGGAAGCCTGATGCTTGTCCCAAAAGGTCACGAAACTCTAAGTATTCCGCAGGTGTCATCGTCGCTAAAACATCCCAAGCTTGAATGATTTGATTTTGAATTTTAGATACTCGCGCTAGCATTTTAAAAGCACTATCAAAATTCTCAGTACGAATCGCTTCAGTCGCTGCCTGAATTTCATGAAGTGTAAGTTTTAACCACAATTCACTGACCTGGTGAATCACGATAAACAGCATCTCATCGTGGTGTCCAGATAATCGATGTTGCGCATTCAAGATTGAATCTAAATTTAAATAATCTCCATAGGTCATTTTTTCTTTAAAATCGGTATGGATCCCTTTTTCATCTTTAAACGTCATGACTCACGCCTCCGCTTTTTGGACTTTTTCTCTATCATAACACATAAATCATCGCATTCTTTATGATGCTATAATAAGATAAACTAACCATTTGAATTCTCCTAATCCCTATTGATAAACTAAGATTAGGTTGAATGAAAACAATAAGGGATGTGAAAACATGCGTGTTGTCAATAATATAGCTGAATTAATTGGAGATACACCACTTGTAAAACTTAATCGACTAAGCCCAGCCAATGGCGCTGATGTTTATTTAAAACTAGAAATGTTTAACCCTAGCGGAAGTGTTAAGGACCGCGCGGCTTATAACATGATTGTTGAAGCTGAAAAACAAGGATACTTAAAAGAAGGCTCGACCATCATCGAACCGACCAGTGGAAACACCGGCATCGGTCTTGCGATGAATGCAGCTGCGCGTGGCTATAAAGCAATTCTTGTGATGCCAGATACGATGACTAAAGAACGTATTAATTTATTGAAAGCCTATGGCGCAGAAGTTGTTTTAACGCCAGGTGATCAAAAAATGCCTGGTGCTATTGAAAAAGCTAAACAGCTACTAGATGAAATTCCGAACAGCTTTATGCCTATGCAGTTTGAAAACGTAGCGAACCCGGATGCGCACCGTGAATCGACGGCAAAAGAAATTAAAGAAGCCATGGATTATCTAGGCAAACCGCTCTCTGCCTTCGTCGCAAGCTCCGGTACTGGTGGCACGGTCACAGGTACAGGTGAGGAACTTAAGAAAATTTATCAAGACTTAACGGTGCATGTCGTAGAACCAGCCGGCTCCCCTGTTCTGTCAGGTGGAAAACCAGGTAAACACAAATTGGTCGGAACAAGTCCTGGCTTCGTTCCAGATACGTTAAATCTAAACGTTTGTGATGAAATTATTAAAATTGAAGACGATCAAGCTTATGACGTCACTCGTCGCCTAGCGCGTGAGGAAGGAATTTTAGTCGGACCTTCAGCAGGTGCTACCACTTACGCTGCATTGGAAGTTGCTAAGCGCAAGCAGCCTGGCGATGTGATCGTGGCCATCGCACCTGACACTGGTGAACGTTACCTATCAGGTGACCTATTTGATTTTTAAGTTGTTTTGAAATCCACTCCATTTACCGGGGTGGATTTTTTGTATGAATGTCTTATATTTTTGCTGTAATGTCCTATAAATAGGCTCCATTTTCTCATAAATAAAGTAGAATACCCATTTTCGATAAAATTCTATTCCTCATTTTGGCCCCAAATGTCTCATAAACGATTTTTAATGTCCCATATATTTTACTCTATTTTTACTAATATAAATTAGCCAAAATTGTTACTAATAAAGTATTGCGATTCATCCCAACCAATTTATTATGAAATTTTTCAAAAAACATCTTGACTTGAGAATGATTTTCATTAACAATATATATTGAAATTGATAATTATTCTCAATTACTAAATTTGAAAGGGAGTTACATACATGAATAAGAAAATTCTATTTTCAATTTCTTTAGTTTTAATTATGTTATTCTTAGCTGCATGTGGCAGCGATCAAGGTTCTGATTCTAGTGATGATGAACTGAACCTATATACAAGTCGTCATTACGATATTGACGATGAGCTTTACCAACAGTTCGAAGAAGAGACTGGCATTAAAGTAAATGTGATTGAAGGTAGTGCGGATGAGTTAATCGAGCGTATGAATCGTGAAGGCGAACAAACGGCTGACCTATTCTACACAGCCGATGCTGGACGCCTACACCGTGCTAAAGAACAAGGCTTACTACAAAGTGTAGAAAGCAATGTTCTAGATGAGAACATTCCAGAAAAGCTACGCGATGCTGATAATGAATGGTTCGGCTTAACGAAACGTGCACGAGTCATTGTTTATCACAAAGATCGCGTGGATCCGAGTGAACTTTCAACTTACGAAGATTTAACCGATTCAAAATGGGAAGATCGCATTTTAATCCGTTCATCTGAAAATATTTACAACCAATCACTTGTAGCTTCATTTATTGAGTTACATGGACGTGACGAAGCAAAAGCCTGGGCAGAAGGTGTCGTAAACAACATGGCACGTGACCCTCAAGGTGGCGACCGCGACCAAGCAAAAGGTGTTGCAGCTGGTGAAGGTGATATCGCCGTTATGAACACTTACTACTTAGGTGGCATGTTAAATTCTGCTGATGAAGAAGAAGTTAAAGTAGCTGAACAATTAGGCGTCTTCTTCCCTAACCAAGACACAACAGGAACTCATGTAAACATAAGCGGTATTGGAGTAACTAAGCATGCACAAAACAAAGACAATGCAATTAAACTAATTGAATTCTTATCTTCTGATGAAGTTCAAGAGCAATTCGCAAGCGCGAACTATGAGTACCCAGTTAATCCAAATGTCAAGCCAGCTGAAACATTAAAGCAATGGGGAGACTTTAAAGAACAAGATCTAAACCTATCTATTTTAGGCGAAAACAATGCTGAAGCTGTTAAGATCTTTAACGAAGTGAACTGGAAGTAAGAAAAGCGCAAGCGCACGTTTAACCACGCAGTGCGCCGACATCAATAAATGAATCAGGTTGTTGCTTCAACAACCTGATTTTGTCTATTTACCAACAAGTTAATAAAAACTCTTACTTCAAGTGCGATTTTTTTGTAAGATGGATATGTTGTACAGGATTAAAGGGCGTGAACAAAATTGAGTTGGTTTAGAAATACGAGAAGCAACATGAATAGTTGGGCAATCTTAAGCATAATATTTGTCAGCCTTATATTACTGCCAAACTTATCCATCATTGTCCAATTTTTTACCGAGTCTAATGATAATTGGGCTCATATAAAAGAGCACATGCTCAGCACTTATATTACAAATTCATTGATTTTAATACTATTTGTCGGGTTATTTACTGCACTCATTGGTTCCAGTTTAGCTTGGTTAATATCCGCTTATGACTTTCCATTGCGAGGCTTTTTCCAGTGGGGACTAATTTTACCATTAGCCATCCCACCTTATATCGGCGCATACACCTATCATGGTATTTTAAATTACACCGGCGTCATTCAAACTACGTTAAGAAACCAATTCGACGTGACGGTTAACCAACAGTATTTCAATATTATGAACATGCCAGGGGCTATATTTATTTTCGTTATGTTCCTATTCCCATATGTATTTACGATTACGAAAGCCTTTTTGGCGCGACAATCAACCTCTCTAATTGAAAACGCACGAATTTTAGGTAGTAGTTCATGGCGAATCTATTTTAAAATCGTGATTCCGATTACGCGAGCGTCAATTGTGGCTGGTGTCAGTTTGGTCATCTTAGAGGTCTTAAACGATTACGGTGTTGTAAAATATTACGGCATCCAGACGTTCACAACAGCTATTTTTCAAACATGGTTTGGGTTCGGTGATCTGAATTCAGCGATTAAATTATCAGGAACCTTGATGTTAATTATATTAGGATTATTGATTCTAGAACGCGTATTGCGTGGCAGGAAACGATTTAGTTTTACCACTACAAAAGTAAAACTACTTCAACCTATTAAGTTAAAAGGCAGAAAAAAATGGCTAGCATTCAGCTATTGCATGGGGATTTTTCTAATCGCATTTATTATTCCGTTTGTACAATTAGTGCAGTGGAGCTTCTTAACGTATGAACAGTTTTTCTCAGTGGAATTATTCTCTGTCATAGGTAATACAGTCTTTGTGGCATTTGTCGCTGCGACGATTATTACTATCATGGCAATTGTGATTAGTAATTTTTCTCGACTTAATCGCGGTTTAACAGCAAAACTCTTCCCTAAGGTCACAATTTTAGGTTATTCTATACCTGGTGCCGTGATTGCGGTTGGTATTGTGACGTTATTCATTGGAATCGACAAGTTGATTTATGGTTGGGGTTGGGTATCGTCATATGTCTTAAGCACAAGTGTTGTGATGTTGATTTTTGCTTATATCGTCCGTTATTTAGCCGTTGCTTATAATTCTGTCGAGTCCGGATTTGACCGTGTAGGTACGAACTTCACAGAAGCATCGCGCATGCTCGGCAATAGCATTACCCAATCGTTTTTTAAAGTCGATTTAAAATTAATTCGAGGCGCCATTTTCGGCGGATTTATTTTGGCGTTTATAGATATACTAAAAGAACTACCATTAACATTAATATTAAGACCGTTTAATTTCGAAACGCTTGCGACCAATGCGTTTACGTATGCAACGAATGAGATGATTCATGAAGCTGCTGTTCCATCGATTTTAATCATTGTGATCAGCGCCGTTGCGATTTACTTTTTCCATTATGTTTTAGAAAGGGAGTAAGCATATGTTTGTTCATATTCGCGACTTGCATTTTAAATATCCAAATGCAGAGAAATTAACCATTGATCAATTTAACTTAACGATTCATAAAGGTGATATCACAACGATTCTCGGCGAATCAGGTAGTGGTAAAAGTACGCTACTAAGATTAATTGCTGGGTTAGAAATGCCAACAAAAGGTAATATCATGGTTGGCGATGACTGTATGTGCAGTCATTCTAAGTTCGTTCAACCTGAAAAACGTGGTGTTGGAATGGTGTTCCAAGACTATGCTCTATTCCCACATATGACTGTTAAGGAAAATATTCAATTCGGTCTGTTAAAATGGTCGCGCAAAGAAAAGAAAGCTCGCTTGCAAGAAGTGTTGGAGCTCGTTAACTTAGAAGGTTTTGAAAAACGTTATCCATATGAGTTAAGTGGCGGTCAACAACAACGTGTTGCTTTAGCTCGTGCTCTTGCACCAAAGCCAAAATTATTATTATTTGATGAACCGTTCAGTAATTTAGATGCTGATTTGCAAATTAAAATTAGAGAAGAATTACGTAAAATTTTAAAGACAACAGGTGTGACATCCATCTTTGTTACACACGACCAGGAAGACGCACAAGCTCTAGCTGATCAAATTGTCGTTTTACGAAACGGCAAAATTACGGAAACAGGTACACCCGAAGAAATCTTCGGTACTGACTGTGACATTTCAGAACGTTTAGCAATAAAGCCGCGTGTTTTATCGAAAACTTAATTATGAAGCTATTGTGTGTGCATTAAGAACTGAAACCTCGATAATTTATTAACGAATAGAGGCTGGGACAAAAGATATCTTTTCTTTAGAGAAGACGAATATTAGGAGTCAAGTTACTCCTAAGATTCGTCTTCAATTTTTAGCTGCGTCAAAATGCTTCGCTTTCCGCAGGCACGGCTTCAACTTCCCCAAACTCACTTTCGTTCGGAGTTTAAGGATGTTCGGCTAAATACGCAACATCCATGTTGCAACGCCGAACTGACCCACATCCTGTGGCCCCTCATCTCGTGCTGTTCTGCGACGACCTGGATGGTCTAGTGTCGGCGTTGGCCACAAATGCTTTTTGTACTACATCTTTGCTTAAGTTTGCGCCGAGTAATCGCAGGCGCAGGACGTGGCCGTTTTTAGCCGACCAGGAGTCTGCGCATTTTGACTACGCTAATAAAACTCAATATTCGTTTTTCTGTTAAGCTACTTTTTTTGTCCCAGCCTCTTCCTTATTTGATATACACATAAACTCATTTCACGTGCATTGATTCTGATTTGAGAGACATTTGTCTCGGTTTCACGCGCACTTGCCCCGATTTGAACGACACTCTTGACCATTTCACGTGCACTTCCCTTCATTTGAACGACACTCATCTCACGCCAATCCTCACATTGAATTTTAAACTCAACCTAAAGAACTATTTTTTATAAGTCCGAGCAACTCGGTCGACTTTGGCTCTAAATTGTGTTATTATTTAGACTAACGAAATAAACGTGTTCCGAAACATCAGAAAGAAGGGTCTTACATTGGATCAACAGACACTAGGTAAACGTAATTTGGCGATCATGTGGTTCGCCAATTTTTTTGTGGCAGGCAGTATGACAATGGTGATGCCATTTCTATCGTTATATATAGAAACGTTCGGAAATTTCTCAGATGAATACGTCCAAACTTGGGCAGGATATACATTTGGGATTACATTTTTAACAGCATTTATTGTCTCTCCTCTTTGGGGACGAATTGGTGATCGATACGGACGGAAACCAATCTTGATTATTGCGGCATTCGGTTTAGGGACAAGTGTATTTTTAATGGGTGAGGTTCAGTCGGTATTTCAATTATTTTTACTAAGGTTTGTAATGGGTGTATTTACTGGATTTATTCCATTATCTCAAGCACTCATATCGACACAAACGGAAAAGGGCATTTCTGGCCGTGTTTTGGGTACGCTACAAACAGGTACGGTTACAGGTACACTAATGGGTCCAATGCTCGGTGGGGTTCTAGCTGATACAGTTGGTTATGCTCAAGCTTTCCAATTTACTTCAGCAACTATTTTCTTAGCAGGGATCCTTGTTATTTTTGGTTTAAAAGAATTTAAAGTAAAAGACAAAGAAAACGAACAAGAAAATTATACTAGAAAAGAAGTTGTTTCGTTCATATTAAGGCACCCAATGTTAATCTCCGTGATTATTTTATCAATGTTTGTTCAAGTAGCGCACTTTGCTGTGCAGCCGATATTAGCGTTGTACGTCAGTGAGCTGAACGGACCGGCAAACTTAGCATTCATATCAGGGATCGCGTTCTCCATTACTGGCTTAGGTAACCTTTTAATGACAAGACGTTGGGGACGAATTGCCGATAAAGTCGGTTATGAAAAAATTCTAATCCTTCTACTTTTAGCGGCAGGTCTTGTCTATTTACCAGGCGCATTTGTAAATGAGGTTTGGCAATTAGTGATTGTAAGATTCTTACTTGGAGTCACACTCGGTGGAATCATTCCAGTTCGAATGGCTTACATTCGTCAAGTCGCACCAATTAATATGCAAGGTGAAGTGATGGGTTATAGCACTAGTCTCCGTTTCTTGGGCAATATGATAGGTCCAGTGTTAGGTGGCGTGGTTGCTGGCTTTTACAATATCTCATCAGTCTTTTTAATGACAAGTGCCATGTTGTTTGCTTGTGGATTAATTCTTCTATTTATCAAGATGAAAGAACATCAATCCGAAGCAAACGTACGAACCCAAACGAAGCACTCAACGTCATAAAAGATTTGCTAATATAACTTATTTGTCATGTTCTATAAATTGTCTTAAAATACAAACAGGTAGAAAGAAAGTGAGGGAGTTCATATGAAAAAAGCTCTAGTATTAGCTGGTTCTGACACAAGTGGAGGAGCTGGAATTCAAGCGGATATTAAGACTTCTCAAGAAATTGGGATCTACCCAATGACAGCTCTGACAACAATTGTGGCTCAAAACCCATCAACTAACTGGGCACACGATGTGTATCCAATCGAGCTCGATACGGTGAAAGCACAACTGCACACGATTTTAGACGGTGTAGGTGTAGATATTATGAAAACAGGAATGCTTCCAACAGCAGAAGTCATTAAACTTGCAGCTGATGTGATTGAGCAGCATAACTTACCAGCTGTTATTGATCCTGTTTTAGTATGTAAAGGTCAGGATGAGGCTCTTCACCCTGAAAACTCTGAAGCGCTTCGTGACATTTTAGTGCCAAAAGCACTCGTTACAACGCCTAACCTATTTGAAGCAGGTCAGCTTGCAGGTATGTCGAATATCACAACTGTAGACGAAATGAAAGAAGCTGCGAAACGGATTCATGAACTAGGCGCTAAAAACGTCATCGTTAAAGGTGGTTCTGACGTTGAAGGCGATAAAGCCGTTGACGTTTTCTATGCAGGAGATGAATTCATCTTAATCGAAACAGATTCCATTGACACAACTTACACGCACGGTGCTGGTTGTACGTTCGCGTCTGCCATTACTGCTTACATTGCAAAAGGCCAAGAACCATTAGAAGCAATTAAATCAGCCAAAACGTTTATTACAAACGCAATCGAAGGCGCATCAAAACTAAATCAATATGTTGGGTCGGTTAATCAATTTGCGAACCGCCACAACCACGTTAATGTGTAAATCAACTGAGAAGTCGGCCCAGGCCGATTTCTCGGTTTTTTTAAAATTTAAGACTTATTGAGAGGAGTTTTTCTATGGCTAAAAAAATGAATGTGGAAAGTTTCAACTTAGATCATACAAAGGTTAAAGCACCTTATGTACGACTTGTTGGGGTAACGGAAGGTCACAACGGTGATACAATTCATAAGTACGATATTCGATTTAAACAACCTAACCAAGCCTACATGAACATGGACGCCCTCCACTCTATCGAACATTTAATGGCCGAAAACATCCGAAATCATTTAGACAACGTGGTTGATATTAGTCCAATGGGGTGTCAAACGGGTTTTTATCTTGCTGTATTAAATCACGACAATTATGAAGACATTCTAAATGCATTAGAAAAAACATTTAACGATGTTTTACAAGCAGATGAAGTGCCTGCATGTAATGAAGTGCAATGTGGTTGGGCTGCGAACCATAGCTTGGATGGCGCTAAAGAACTAGCCCAAGAAATGTTAAATCATAAAGATGAATGGCAAGATGTCTTTGGTGATGAAAAATAGCACTTAACGAGCCATTATCATTATGGCTCGCTTTTTTATATGTCATGAGAATGAATTGGTAATTTTTTATGTATTTTTAAATAAGTAACAGTTAGAAAACTGCATATTTGCTCTCGATTTTACCCACCTTATAACTGTATCACTTATTATGAGGAGGATGACTATGCATCAGCAACAAAACCCAAATAGTCAGATGAAAAACTCAAACCAAATGCCAGCTCAACAAAGCCATTCAGCTCACGAGATTTATGATGTAAAAGAGGTTCTAGGTGGCTTAATCGGTGCAATGGAGCATTATAAAATCTATGAACAAGGTATTCAGGATCAAAACTTAAAGACAATCTTGAATCAACAACACCAGTATATGACACAAATGTACAATACGCTTGTGGATGCTTACCAAACAGGTCAGCGCCCTCCACAACCGACGACGACTTACAATATGGAATTAAGTAATGATGTAACGTATGGTTTAACTCCAGGGCAGCCTAAACAACCTAAGGATAATCCACAGCAACTTAATGATGAGTGTTACTCAGGATTTATGTTAGGACATCTAAAACAGTGTGCTTCTGGTGCAACAATGGCAGCACTTGAAGCGACAAACCCTGTTGTACGTCGTGTTCTACAAGATAGTGTGCCGAATTTATGTGAGATGGCTTATGAAGTGTTCCTTTATCAGAATGACAATGGGTATTATCAAGTTGCACAGTTTGATCAGCAAACACAAGATCAACTGTTAAACGGGTTTACACACGCTTCGCAACAACAGCACTAATAAAATAACCCCTGTCTTTGTAGGCGGGGGTTAAAATAGTTCTTTTTTACTAACATACATACTGGACAAACGGATATATGGCTTATGAAGACAAAAATCCAAAGGAGGCTGATCCAAGTGGCAAACAATCAAGGTAAAAGTGGCGAAAACCGCAGAGAGGAAACAAGGAATACGGCCGCCAAGGTAAATACGCAAAAGGTAATAAAAAAGATAACGATGATTCATAAGTAGAAGAGCCGTTGATGCGATTCAACGGCTCTTCTTTATTGTAAACCAACAACCTGCAAATCCTCTGACTGTAAATAGTCTAATATTTGAGGTAGTGCTTCAACTGTTTCAGCATTTTCATGTAATATATAAATGCCACCTGAGGGGTCATAGGAATAAAAGTAATCTACAATATCTTGAGCACGTTCCGTTTCCCAGTCTTTAGGATCACGATTCCACATAACCATTTTTAAACCATTATTTTTCACAACCTCTACTACTTCATCATCTGCAGACCCAAATGGCGGTCTGAATAATTCAACATGATGACCGACTAGACCTTCAAGACCCGTTATCGATTCCAAAAGATCATCCTCAAGTAATTTAGGCGTTAATAGGTTTAAGTTAGTATGCTCGTAAGAATGACTACCAATCATATGTCCTTGGTCTTTAACATACTGAACTATTTCGGGATATTCCTCTATTCTTTTACCGATGAAGAAAAACGTTCCTGCGACGCCTCGTGCAGCTAGAATATCAGCGATTTCCTTCGTATACTCTGACGGACCGTCATCAAACGTTAATGCAACGTATTGATTAGGAAGGGACGAAATATAATCCTGTTCAACTTGATAAACAGGAAACACTTCCACCCCACTTACGGCTAAGCTATACACAAAACAAGTTACTCCTAATAATAAAGTAACAACTACAGACTTAATCATAACACATGCCTCACTTTCTTAAGGCATTAGACTCGTGTGTCATAATTTAACCAAATCGCTAAAAATTATTCACGATTTTTCACCAGCTCTTTAAGTTCACTAATTTCATCTCTTAAGCGACTAATTTCTTGTTTTAACTCTTCCCCATCATCGTCCCCGTTTTCGAGGGCTTCTACCTTTTCAAAGTTGTTAACAATAACACCGACAAACAGGTTAAGCACAACGAATGAACCAACTAAAATAAATGATACGAAATAAATCCATGAATATGGCGCCTCTTCCATAACTGGGCGCATAACACCACTAGCCCAGGATTCAAGCGTAATCATTTGGAAAAGCGTTAATGCCGTATGCTGAATGGTTCCAAAGTATTCAAAACTAACATCTCGATACAAGACTGTTCCAATTACACTAAACACATAAAATACAATTCCGAGTAATAACATAATCGTACCTAATGACGGCAGTGTCATTAGAAGGGCATTCACCAGCTTACGTAACGACGGTATAACAGAAATCGTTCTGAACAACCTTAACACACGCAAAATACGTAAGACAGTTACATACGTTGAACCGACAAATATATAGCTAAATAACACAATTAGAAAGTCAAAAATATTCCAACCGTCTTTAAAAAACTTCCCCGTTGGTTCGGACGCTATTAGTTTTAAAACAATTTCTATTGTAAAAATAGCTAAAATCACGACATCTAAGACATTGAGAACACTGCCATACGCGTCATAGATTCGTGGATATGTTTCCATTCCTATTAAAACAGCATTAGCTAGTATTAATATGATAATAAAATTTTGAAATGATTTTTTCTCGACAATTCGTTTACTCAAAGTGTGCATTGATGAACTCTCCCTTTTAAGCTTCCACACTTGATTATACTTTTTTTAGATAAGCTGTTTCAATAGAATTCACTTATTTGCAATGGTAAAATAAAATAACTGAATTCTTTAGCCCGAGAGAATATTTCTCTCGGGCTTCCGCTATCTTAAGAGGTGATGGTATGCAACGCGCATGGCTGCAAGTGATTATAGGTGCTATTTTTGAAGTTATGTGGGTGATTGGCTTAAAACACGCAGAAAGTATATTGGAGTGGTCCGTGACAGTAGTCGCAATTTTCATCAGTTTTACACTGTTAATTATAGCTGGGGAAAAGCTCCCTGTCGGAACATCGTACGCTGTATTTGTAGGATTAGGTACAGCGGGAACAGTCGCTTCTGAAATTATATTTTTTAGTGAACCTTTTAGCATGGCTAAAGTTAGCTTAATTGCACTTCTATTAGTAGGTGTTATTGGGTTAAAAATGGTTACCAAAGAGCGAGGTGAAACTTAATGTATTGGACAGCTCTAATTTTTGCAGGTTTGTTTGAAACATCAGGTGTTTTAATGATTAATATTTATCATCAAAAGAAAACTTGGTCGGCCTTAGCTTTGCTAATATTAGCCTTTACATTAAGTTTCGTACTGCTTTCATTTGCGATGGAAGAACTCCCCATGGGAACCGCATACGCCATTTGGACTGGTATTGGCGCAGCTGGCGGCGCTATTGTAGGAATCATTTGGTTTAAGGAACGCGCAACATTTTTACGAGTACTATTCATCACAATGATCATTTCGGCAACTGTTGGACTGAAATTGATATCTTCATCTTAATTGGCACTCATAGTTTTGGGTGTCTTTTTTGATTGGAGTATATTTTACAGCTGCTAATTTGCTCGAAACCCTGTGTATTGTCTGTAAAAAAGGTTCAATTGTCGCTCAAATCTTCCCCTATGATTGTGAAACTGTCACAAATGTCGTATACCACCGTGTGCATGTAAAAACTCATACAATTTAATGTCTACCTTCACCGGATTAAAATTTGTCTTGTAATAAACTCACAGTGAGAAAGTGTTTTATTTGAAGGAGAACGAGAATTAGACACGAATATTAATATATCGTGGAATTTTTAAATTGGAGTGTTCTTCAGTGCAATATCAACAACGTGAAATTATGTCTAAATTATTCATGTCCAGCATCACAATAGTTGGCATCACCATATTTAGTTTATCCCTGTTTAATCTTTCAACAATGCCTAATTCTTTATTAATTCTAATACTTTTTGTCGTCTTATTAGGCGTTACAGAGTATTATCCCTTCCCGGCTTGGAAAGGGTATACAACGATCAACTTCCCTCTTATATATGTCATGTTACTTATTTACGGCCTTAACCTGACCATTGTCGTATATAGTTCAGTCGTATTAGCAGTCAATTTATTGCATGAACGTCCGTTAAGGTCAATCCTGTTTAACCCAGCACAGCTTGCGATTAGCTTATATTTAACATATTCAATTGTCGTTAACAGTTTTGCTATGCATGAATTAACATTCTCAACAAGTATCCTAAATGGAATCTTAACTTATCTCTCTTTTTTATTACTTTTTTACATAATTAACAATTTGCTCGTCGATATAGTGCTCTGGTTACGACCTCAACCCTACTCATTTGTAAACTGGAAGCGGAAGCGACCGCGTTCACTGGAGTTGATGATGTCCGTGAAGATCGTGACCTTCAATTACACAACAATGGACAGCCAATCACAGGTAAATTTTCAGGTGATGTAACAGTTCAGTACAAGGATGAACGCTTGGTCTTAGCAGATCAAGATGATATTCCTGATCATTTAAAAGGTTATGTTCAGCTTGCACTAGATTTAAACATTTTGAATGCCCACTTTGAAGTGAAGCAGAACCCATATGATTTAAAACCCGACATTATAGCGACATTCTCCCCTAACAAGGATGTCACTCGTGCTGAATATGCTGTTGCAAGTACACGTTATCAAGCAGCTTTCTTTAAATAAATTCTTCCCCTCCCAATTTTAGAAAGCGGAGAGCCTAGTGCTCTCTGCTTTTTAATTTCCCTCACACAAAACTCACTCATCCCCGCCACAACTGGGATTTACAATTTCTTAACCTTATCTTTACACTTACTTTACAGACATTTGGGCGTTTCCCTTTTATGATGAACTTGTAACAAATAATTAGAACATTCCTAAGGGGGACATTCCAAATGACTAAATGGTCAAAGCTTTTCATTCTATCAATCTTAACTCTATTATTAGTGGCTTTAGCTGCTTGTGGATCAGATGAAGGTTCTTCAAGTGAAGCTTCTAGTGGCGACAGCAATGAAGAGAACACAGAAAACAGTGAAGAAGAATCATCTGACAGTCAAGAATTAGAAGGCAGTGTTGTGATTGACGGCTCTGGGACGGTTTATCCACTAATGGCAAAAATGGCAGAAGAGTACATGATTAACTCTCAACCTTATGTTTCTGTAGAAGTAAGCCGTTCTGGTACAAGCGCAGGTTTTGAGAAGTTTTTAGTCGAAAATGGAACTGATTTTAACGATGCATCTCGCGAAATTAAAGATGAAGAGAAAGCAAAAGCTGAAGAATTAGGAATTGATGTTAAAGAATTAAAGGTTGCTTTAGACGGATTAACGATCGTGATTAACCCAGAAAATGATTTTGCGACTGAGCTTACCGAAGAACAAGTAGTAGATATTTTCCTAGGAAAATATACAAAGTGGTCTGATATTAATCAGGATTGGCCAGATGAAGAAATCCAAACGTACGGTCCGAACGAAAACCATGGTACGTATGAATTTTTCTATGAAGTGATTTTAGATGAACAAGATCTAGTAGATAACATTAACTTACAGCAAGAATATTCAACACTAGTAACATTAGTGGCTGAAGACAAGAATGCAATTGGTTTCTTTGGATTTGGTTACTATGACAATAACAAAGATGATGTAAAAGCTGTTAAAGTCGACTTTGGCGAAGGACCGGTTGAACCTTCACTTGACACCATTGCAGAAGATGGCCCTTACGCTAACTTTACACGCCCAGTATTCACCTATCTAAATATGAATCATGCTGAAGAGAAAGCACAAGTATTAGATTACGCCGTATGGTTAATGGAAAACGTGAACGACTATGCAGGTGAAGTCGGATTTGCTCCATTACCTGATGAAGAAACAAATCAATTAGTAGAAGAACTTAAAGAACTGAAGTAAACACTAAGATGAGAGCTTCATTGCTCTCATTTTAGTTTGCTTTTTCCTTGAAGGGAGGAAGATCATCATGACATCACAGAATGAGTCTAAAAAAGTTTCAGTACAAGACATGATTGAAGAAAAACGGAAAAGTAAAAACTTAACTACAATTTTTGAAAAACTCATTCCAACAATCTTATTTCTATTCGCATTCATATCCATTTTAACGACAATAGGCATTATATATACGTTATTGAGTGAGACCATCGAGTTTTTCAAACAGGTTCCTTTGATCGACTTTTTTACTGGTACGGTATTAAAACCGCTTAGCCAGAACCCTGAGTTTGGAATTTTACCATTGATAAATGGAACGATTCTTTCGTCTTTAATCGCCATGCTTGTGGCTGGACCGATTGGTATCATGGCTGCAATTTATTTAAGTGAATATGCAACTGATAAAGTTCGACGTGTGTTAAAACCAATGCTTGAAGTACTAGCAGGAATCCCAACCATCGTGTACGGGTTTTTCGCCTTCACATTTGTCACACCTATACTAAGGTCGATTTGGCCATCGATTGATGCTACCAATATTTTAAGTCCAGGGATTGTCATGGGAGTTATGATTATTCCAATGATCGCATCTCTTTCTGAAGACGCCATGAGCTCGGTGCCAAACTCTATGCGTGAAGGAGCGTACGCACTTGGAGCAACCAAATTAGAATCAACATTTAAAGTAGTTATACCGGCTGCTTTATCCGGAATCATCGCTTCATTCATTTTAGGAATCTCTCGCGCAATCGGTGAGACAATGATTGTTACGATTGCCAGCGGTAGTTCTAAAAACTTTACGTTCGACATTACTGAATCCATGCAAACTATGACGGCTTATATCGTCGAAGTAGCTGGCGGCGAAGCACCTGCTGGCTCAACCATTTACTTTAGCTTATATGCTGTTGCGATGACGTTATTTATCTTCACACTACTCATGAACTTACTAGCTAGATATGTGTCTCGTAAGTTTAGGGAGGAATACTAACATGAATTATGTTGACATCGATCAAGTACAAAAAAACATGAACACAAGGATTATTAAAAACAACATCCTTAAATATATATTTTTTATTGCCACAACCATTGGCTTAGTCGTACTTGCCGCCTTATTAATACAAGTGATCACACAAGGAATCAGCTCCATTAATATGGACTTTTTAACAGGACGTTTATCAACAGAGGCGAGTCGAGCAGGAATTATGGGTGCCATCCTTGGTACGTTTTGGCTTATGGCGGTTGTAATCCCTGTCACAATAGTTGTAGGAATTGGCACCGCCTTATACCTTGAGCTGTATTTAAGAAAAGGTAAAGTACAATCCATGATTCAGACGAATATTGCGAACTTAGCCGGGGTCCCTTCGATTGTATACGGAATCTTAGGGTTAACGATATTTGTTCGAGCAATGGATTTTGGAAACATTGTCTTAGCTGGTGGTTTGACACTCTCCCTACTCATATTACCGATTGTCATCGTTGCTGCTCAAGAGGCTATTCGCTCAGTACCTCAGCATTTAACGGAAGCTTCTTATGGCATGGGCGCAACAAAGTGGCAAACAATTAGACGCATTATATTACCGGCAGCATTGCCAGGCATGTTAACGGGCGCCATTTTAGCTATATCCCGAGCAATTGGAGAAACGGCACCATTAACCGTTATTGGCATCCCTGCCCTTCTCATTCCGTTTCCAGGTGGAATCTTTGATAAATTTACAGCTCTACCAATGCAAATTTACTATTGGACACTTGATTCATCATTAGTTGATGAATACGCAAACTTAGCTGCCGCAACAATCATTGTCCTATTGTTACTATTATTTGCTTTGAACTCCATTGCGATTTTAATTCGTAATAAGTTTCAACAACGTTATTAATAAGGAGTGACTCAAATGAGTATGGCAACACTTAAAAAAACGAGTATAAAACAAGCACCACAAGTTGATCAGAATATCGTTTTTAATACTAAAAATTTAAACCTATGGTATGGCAACACACATGCGTTAAAAGATATTTCTCTTCCGATTCCAGAGAAAGAGATCACAGCCATTATCGGCCCTTCTGGTTGCGGGAAGTCGACTTACCTGAAGACGCTAAATCGCATGGTGGACCTCGTACCATCTGTTAAAACATCAGGCGATATTGAATATCGAAGCCGAAACATTTTAAATAAGCAATTTAAAGTTGAAGAATTAAGAACACGTGTTGGAATGGTGTTTCAAAAACCGAATCCTTTTCCGAAATCCATTTACGAAAATGTTGCTTATGGTCCAAAGATACACGGTATTAAAAGTAAAAAAGTTTTAGATGAAATTGTAGAGAAAAGCTTAAAAGACGCTTTTATTTGGGATGAAGTTAAGGATCGTCTAAAAGAAAATGCCTATGGTTTATCTGGTGGTCAACAACAACGCCTATGTATTGCGAGAACTCTTGCGATTGAACCTGATGTCATTTTAATGGATGAACCGACTTCTGCACTTGATCCAATCTCAACACTAAAAGTTGAAGAATTAGTACAAAAGCTTAAGCAAGATTACAGCATTGTCATTGTCACACACAACATGCAGCAGGCGGCACGAATTTCAGATAAAACAGCCTTTTTCTTAAACGGTGAAGTAGTTGAATTTAACGATACGGAAATACTTTTTTCTAACCCTTCAGATCAACGTACAGAAGATTATATCACAGGACGTTTCGGATAAACTATTTGGAGAGGAGCTTGGACAATGGTAAGGGAAAACTTTGAAGATCAATTGTACGAATTAAAAGAGCGTGTTTTTACTATGAGCAGTATGGCAAAGTCATCATTAACCAATGCTCTACACGCACTCGAACAACAGGACCCACAACAAGCTCAACAAGTCATTGACCATGATGAAGAAATTAACTCAATCGAAGATCGCATTAACGATGATACCATTTGGTTAATCGCCAAAGAACAACCCGTCGCAAAAGATTTAAGGCGTTTAGTGATGACACTGAAAGCTACTAATGATATCGAACGAATTGGTGATTTAGCCGTTAATATCGCTAAATCTGTTATCCGTATAGGCAATAATCCTTTGCCTATCGAAAAGGAACACATTCTAGCCACCTCATCCGTCGTTCAACAGATGATTGATTTGGTGATTGATGCTTATATGACTGAGGATATTGAAACAGCATTTGAAATCTCACGCATCGACGACCAAGTCGATCAACAATACGGTGAGTCAATCGAAAAACTGTTAACACACATGACGAAACATCCAAATGAAATAAGTCAAATCACGCAACTCGCTTTTATTAGTCGTTACCTAGAGCGTGCTGCGGATCATGTGACGAACATCGCAGAAGGCATCATTTATTTAGTTAAAGGAAAACATGTTGATTTAAATACCTAATCCCCTAATTGATATAGATTACCCCCTTGAGAAGCTTGGCACTTGGCCAAGTTTTTCTTTATGTTTTTGAATTTCCCCATAAATTATGATTTTTCCTTATAAATTTAATTTTTTCCCCATAAAACAAAAAATTTCCCCATATATTTAAAAGATTCCCCATAAATAATTGCTTCATAAAAAAATGAACAGGCTCTCGCCCATTCGTTAACCTGATTTAAGGACTTCTTGTTCACGTTTCTTTAAAGTTTCAACCGTTTCAAGATCATTTGTTGTACCTAAATCGAAAGCTTCTTTATAAGCTTCATGTCCTTTACCTGTTACAACAACCCAGTCTCCAGAACCTGCTGTAGCGATTGCTTTCTCAATCGCTCTTGTCCGGTCCAATATGACTTCACCTTGTTGATATTGGTAGTGATAGTCCTGTAACGTCTGCTCCATTTCATTTTCTGATGTTCCATTTAAATCGTCACAGGTTAATATATATTGATCACTCACTTTTACGGTTTCGTCCATCATAGCTTTACGCTTCGATAAGTCACGTGAGCCACGGAACCCGAATACATGAAAAATCTTGTTAGCACCTGACTCTTTCACAGTATTCAATACGTGATAAAATCCTTTTGGTGTATGTGCATAGTCGACAACAATCGTCTTATTTCCCGGGAAATTGATAACTTCAAATCTTCCACTTACATTCTTAACTTGCTTAAGTGCGGCAACAGATTTGTCTCGTTTCAAATTAAAAACCTCACCAACTAACAGGCTGAATGCCGCATTAAACCGATTGTGCATGCCAGGCAATTTTAATTCTAAAGCCAATAATTGATTGTCTGATTTAATCGTCACAGAGCGATCATTAGGGCTTACAATCACATCAGCTAAGGAACTAACACCAACCGAATAAACAGTTTGATTTTTTTCTCTTAAAAGGGCAAACGCTCTTCCACCCCATTCATCATCTATGTTAACAAAAGCAACACCATCATTTTTCAGTAAGCTAAAAATCTTATATTTCGAATCAAAGTATTCAGCCATACTATGGTGATAGTCTAGATGTTCAGAATCTAAGTTTGTAAAAATTGCCGCATCCAAACGAAGCCCTTCGACTCGATGTTGCTTTAAAGCATGCGAAGAGATTTCAACAATCACGACGTCATCTTGACTCTCATGTAATAGTCCCTGTAACTTAACGGTGCCAGGTGTTGTATTTTTACTCTTATATGACTTACCATTTATAAAATATTCAATAGTACCAATTAAGCCAACAGAATATCCGTTTGCTTCAAAAGCCGCTTTCAACATATAGCTTGTAGTTGTTTTACCATTTGTGCCTGTGACACCAATGACTTTTTTATTGTACGAAGGGTGCTCATAAAACTCACAAAGCATTTTTCCTAAGGCTTGTTTACTATTTTGAACTTGCACATACGTAGTAGGTAAAGTTAAATCCTTTTCTCCTACAATTACTTGTGCTCCGTTAAATATTGCTTCATCTATATAAACATGTCCATCATGTTCATAACCTTTTACAGCTACAAACACGGAACCTTCCCTTACCTCTCTTGAATCATCTGTTATATGTTCGATTTCAAAATCAGGACCATTAAAAGGTTTCATTAATTCTACATCTTTAATGATTTTTAATAAATTCATTGGTGTTCCCCCAAACATGTTCAAACCTTAGTTTAGTTTACCCCATATCCACCAATGAATAACTCCATCAAAAGTACATTTATTATGTTAATTTTTGTTATAAAAAGATGTGAAATCCGACGTATATTTAAAGCTCTGTCTTGGTTTCGCCAGTGACTGTTAAGCTCTCGCGCCATTATTATAAAAAAGCACCAAGGGAGACTTCCCTTGATGCGAACTATATTATGAGGTTGCTTTTAATGTTGGTTCGTGAGACTCACTCTTCGATTTTCTCGTTAGTAAATAGAAAATCGGAGTGTCGACAATTGCAATAGCCAGTTTGATTACATATTGACTTAAAATCATCATCCATAAATTTGGAACTGAACCAATGAAAGCAATAGTAATAAAGACAGTCGTATCTATTAATTGCGACGATGCTGTACTTAAATTATTACGTAACCACTTATATTTTGTGCTCGTTATTTTCTTTAATTTAGAGAAAATATACACATCTAAATATTGCGACGTCAAATAAGCAGCTAATGAAGCAATAACGAATCTAGCGTTTTGCCCAAGAAGTGTTTCGTAAGCTTGTTGAGATTCTTGCGCAAACGGAGCAACTGGTAACAGCTGACCGAGAAAGATCATAATGCTTGCAAATATTTGCGCTATAAAACCAAAAATAATCGTTTGTTTCGCTTGCTCACGCCCATAATTCTCATGCACAATATCTGTTATTAAAAACGTTACAGCATAAACAACAACAGCAGCTGGAATCATGAAATTCTCACTTAACATGACGATTTTCCCAGCAATCACATTCGCCACGACTAAAGCACTCGCAAAAATCACATTCAACAATATCAGCTTTTGATCTTTATTCATGTTCACGCACCGCTTTAGTGGTTAATTCAATGCCACCACGTGCTGATTGATAAACGGTCACTTCAACACGCTTTGGTTCAATTGCAAAACTCACATCGTCTGCTATTTGAGCCGCTAATGATTCACAGAAAGCTCCTTGGTCTCTAAATGACCATAGGTAGAACTTTAGTGACTTCGATTCAATACATTTATCGTTTGGCGTATACGTAATTTCAACACGCCCAAAATCCGGCTGACCTGTTTTAGGACAAACCGCGGTGAATTCTAATGCATTAAACGTAATCTCCTGTACATTCGGGGCATCAAACGCCTCATTTTTTAAAATCTCGCGCCCTTCCTCAACGCTTTTTGGCCTTGGCATTGGCCCAGACCTTGGTAAATAATATTCTGACATAGTGTCTCATCTCCTTAGTTTTGATTAAGCAGGATTTTTCGAACTGCTCGTGCTTTTTAAGAAAAGTGCAAGCGCCCGTTTAACCACGCAGTGCGCCGACTAAAACCGGCCACGTCCTGCGCCTGCGATTACTCGGCGCAAACTTAAGCAAAGAAGTAACGCAAGTAGCATTTGTGGCCAACGTCGGCACTAGAACGTCCAGTTCGTCGCTGACCGACTAAACTGAGATAAAGGAAACACGACAAGCGAAGCGAGTCGATGTTGACTTATCGTAGGTTTAGGCGGGAAGGTTCCAATTAAATAGGGGTGGTTGGGCGCATTGCGCTAGACAATTCTTCATTAACATAAGTTATAAAATTAGAAATAGAGTATTTATACTTTCCTAGCTTTTAAAAAACGATTCCAATCACAGAGTGGTTTTTAGTATATCGTTATATTTATTTACTACTCTTCACAAACCTTTTCTATAAACCGCTTCAGCACATGAACGGTTTGCACACAATCATTGAGGGTTGACCACTCTGCTGGGTTGTGACTGATGCCGTCTTGACTTTGTGTAAAAAGCATCGCCGCTGGTACGTAACGTCCAACGACCATAGCGTCATGCCCGGCACCACTTGGTAAGTAATAAGGTTTGTTTTCTAAAACTTCCTTATAGGCATCCGCTGCTTTTTGTTGCATACCTTGAGGAATTTCAACTGGATCGACACTCATCAGTTCTTGATGCACAACCTCAATTCGATGCTCATCCGCCACTCTTTCGGCTGAACTTTTCACCAAACGAACGATTTCTTCCTTCCACTCTTTCTTTATGTCACGAATATCTACAGTCAGTTCCACTTCACCTGGAATGACGTTGACGCCATTTGGTTTCACTTCAAGCTTACCAACTGTTGCGACACCTGAATCACTTACTTGTGTTGGAAACTCTTTAACCTGTGTAATAAAATCACTTGCAGCGACTAACGCGTCTTGGCGGTCATTCATCGGCGTATTACCAGCATGGCCAGCAGCACCTTTAAAGTTTACTTTCAACCAAGTTGGACCAGCAATACCCGTTACAATCCCCGTAGGCAGATTAGCTCTCTCTAATCGTTTACCTTGTTCAATATGCACTTCAATAAACGCGTAAACGTCATTCAAGTCACGCTTAGCTTGAGCAACGCCCTCTGGTGTCAGACCAACATCCTTTAGAACCTCTTCGTATGCACGACCTTCATAGTCTATGCGCTGGCGTTCCTGTTCTTCATCAATTTCACCCACAAAGGCTTGACTACCCGTTAATCCACCATTAAAGCGAGCACCTTCTTCATCAGAGAAAATCACAACTTCAAATGGGCGCTTCGGCTGATACCCCACTTCACGCCAAGCTGATACGACTTCCAACGCAGCTAACACACCTAATGGACCGTCGAAATGCCCACCATGAGGAACACTATCAACGTGTGAACCAGACAAGACGGCTGGTAAACTTTGTTTCCCTTCTAAACGACCAAACACATTTCCGGCTCCGTCCATGTTGACAGTTAGACCTTCTTCCTTCATCCACTTCATCACTAATTGTTTAGCCTGAAGTTCTTCTTGAGTGAATGAAATTCTACGGCAGCCACCTTCTTCAGTCCAGCCAATCTCCGCAAGCTTAGAAAGACGCTCTGCTAAGCGAGTGCCATTGACACCAGAGTGTGTAAGGTCTTGTTTATAATCGTTCATTAATTGATCGTAAAAGTTCATCTTGTAGCCTCCTATTACTTTTCAATGTTCTTGCTTAAGGTTAATAGGAAAAATAACACAAAACTCACAAGAAGGATAGTCCCTCCAATGATAAAGTAAACTGTCACAAGCCCATTTGGTAAACCAAACGGACGAGTATAGTACATCCACATCCCTGTCGTTAAGCCTAATGAACCTAAAATGGCTGTCCAAACATGGGCTGTAGCTAGTTTTGATTTAGTTTTGTAAAAAATTTTATAAAACACAGCCCAAGCGAATAGCGAAAGCCATCCAACGACTAAAATATGAGCATGCACCGATTTAAATTCCAAGTCCATTGAACCTGCCATGTGAGAGCCAATGAACGCTCCGACCACAGCAAATAAGGCTGAGAACCTTAATAATGTCGAGCTATAATTTTGCATAACGCATCTCCCTTTCAACGTGTTAAAATAAGGTTATGTCTATTATGTCATAAATACTGGTAGGTGAAATGAACATTGATTAAACAATCTGTGAAAACGATGTGGCAAAACTTCTTAGATACTTTGGATCGACAAGAAGCGAGTGTAGCAGAATATGAGGCATGGCCTTTTGGAGACGGACCTGAGTTGGCAGAGGAACTAGCTTCACTAGTTAAGAGCGGCGATAAAACAGCAACTTGCTCGCTTTATCAATTATACTTAGACGAAGGTGAAGACTTACCTAAAGTGGGCGTATATAATGTTATAACTGATTGGGACGGTAACCCGTTAGTTATCACCCGAACGATGAAAGTGGAACTCATTCCTTTTAATGAAGTGTCTGAAGAGTTCGCTTACAAAGAAGGCGAAGGTGACAAAAGTTACGACTACTGGCGTCGTGAGCATATCAAGTTTTTTAACCGTGAATTAGCAGAAAGCGATCGTAAGTTTGATGAGAATATGTATGTTGTATGTGAAGAATTTAAAGTCGTCTATGAGGGCTAACCCAATAAACCCTCATAGATTTTACTGATCTTTTCATTAAACTGACCCATCTGTACAATACGCGCTTCTCTTAAGTATTCCTTGCCATCGACAAACAAAATTAAGACTGGAACTGTAAAAATCGAAAAACGTCCCGCTACCTCAGGTACGTCTGTCACATCTACATGCCCAAGTTTAATCTTAGGGTAATTTTCCATCAACTGTTGAACCTGTGGCAACAATCCATGACACACACTACATCCTTCTCTTGAAATGTACAAAAAGGACAGCTGATGCTCTAGCAGTTGATCAATCTCTTCATTACTATGCAATTCTTTAAAATCACGCATGACCTCACCTCGTTATAATTGAAAAGTTATAACAATTCTCCATAAATGAAATAGACCGCCCTCCATCGAACAGTCTACTCCTCAGCCTCTTTATAGTTCAATTCCACATATTGCTTAAATTTATACAATAAGTCACCGTCTTCTTTTTTAATAATCCGGTTAATGACAGGCTTGGTTATAAAGTTTCTCACCCCTTTTGTCTTCACTTTCCCTTCAAAGTGAATGTCCGTCCCACCATCAATCTCACTAAGGGTATAAATATAATGAAGGTCAAGTCCGTTCTGTTTACTGTAAGTGGCAAATTTAACGTTCGGTTCATACTCAATCACTTCAAGAGTATTCTCGACTTTTCTATTACTAATGGTCCGCACTTCTTTAATTTCCGTGCCAACTTTAACCTCATCATCTAAGACTCTTACTTCCTCAATGTGATTTAATACTTTAGGAGCATATTCAAATGACGTTAACTCACGAAACACAACGTCAACTGGCAATTTTATATGTACGTCTCTAGTAAATCCCAATACTCTCACCTCTCTATGATTATTTTATCATATTTTAGAGGGACGGATTGAGAGTTTGAGTTTCGTAATAAGTGAGATGATCGTGTATTGAGCTTATGTGTCGCTCAAATTCATAGTAGGGATTGCGAAATAGGCTCAAATAAAAAGCATACCACCAACGTCTGGTGATATGCCTACCCCTTTATTCTGAAATTAACGGTGCATGTTTAGCAACATTTATTCCTCGCTCGACTAGGGTATTCCACTCATCATCTAGCGTTTGAATTCTCTCTAATTCTTGTTCCACTTTCTCGAGAAGATCTGACGAAATTCCCTGTGCTGTTAAAATTTCTAAAATCTCTATACGGAGTAGCCAATCATTTGGCGCTACCTTCTCAAGTTCGTCTAAAACACACGCTAACTCCGTTTCAGACCCTCCATTATGACGAATATTACGCACCTCTTGATAAAGCTGTTCTAATGGCGTTAACTCAGGTAACCCCGGTGATTCAGCAGGCTCACTGTCAATATTCGGATGAAAAGCTTCTCCATCTGCTGCCCCAGCAAACACTGACACAATCTCAGTACCGACTGCCATATCAAACGTGCCCCATTCAGGTTCGAATAAAACTTGATCATCTAACGTCACGCGGCAGTCTTCGAATGTGACTACTACGACTTTCCCGTTTTGTCGAACGATATCTGTAACCGACCCAGAAACGGTAACTCCACTTTCGAATTCTAGCGTCGCGCGTTGTCCTGTTACAATACCTACATTCTCTAATTCAGAGTCAGATAAATCCTCTAAGTTTTTATCCATATTCTTCAATGGACCGACTGGCGACCCAAAACCATCTGCATGATGATCTGTTCCGTGCCCCGGTAACTCTTGATTGTCAAATGCTAAGTTCGTTGACCCTGACGTTTTAAGATATACAATTTCACCTTCAGAATCAGTAATGCGACCCGCGAAAACTCCTGAAACTTGAAGCCCAGAGCTCAAGACAGCTGTTGCCACATTTTCAGACTGAATCGCTTTATCCAAGCTCTCCGCGCCGCCTTTCATAAATGCCATTTCCGAAGCAAACTCTTTTAACCCTTCAATTAACTGCTCAAAGCTTTCACAGACAAACAGCTGTGGCTGAGGCTTTGTAATATCAAAGGACGTGTTGACTATATCTTGGACATCAAAAGGTCGTTTCTCAACATCAGGACTTAAGATGTTACTACCTTCCGCGACTGACGATAACAGCCCTGCTCCGTAAATTCTAGGCTTATCAACCGTTCCAATTAATCCGTATTCTACTGTCCACCAGTACAATCGACCAATTTTTTCTGCTTCAGATACTCCTTTAATTGCCGCTTCCTTTTCTTGTATGTTTTGTTGAGCTAGTTGAATCTCTTCTTCTGTCGCATCACCTTTTTCTAATAAATTAGAGTAGTGACGAACCGCATCAAAGTGATCATGCTCTTCCTTGGTTGCGATCGCTTTTTTCCCTATTTCACCGAAAAGCTTAACGTATTCAGAGTACTTTGAGTCACACAAAATCGGAGCATGTCCTGCTGCTTCATGAATGATGTCAGGTGCTGGTGTGTATTGAATATTTTCTAGCTTACGAATTTCGGTTGCAATCGGTAAAATTCCGTTTCCTTGAAACTCAAAAAAGGCCACACCAGGAATAAAACCATCAATTGTAGCAGCACCCCATCCAAATGGTGCTAAAGCTTGATTCATCTCATCTACATTAGGAATCTGCTCAATCGTAATTCCAGAGGCCTTCAAACCATCCGTGTAAGCTTCATGAGCTAAATCTTTTAATGTGTGATGATTTTGACGCATGACATAGCGCCAAACAGCATGGTTGATCGGTGTATATGTATCATAATGTTGCTCAGCCGTAAATTTTCTTAAATGCTTTGGAACTTTTTGTACTGTTAAAGTCATGTTTCCCCTCACCCTTTCACTAATTTACATAAACGCTTAAACGCTTTTTAGCATTAAAGTATTGTTAACTAATTTACAACTTGTACAGTTAAAAGTCAACCCTATTCATAAAAAAACTAATTATTGAGGGCGGCCATTCCTGTTCACTACCTTTAATTTGACCTCCTATAGATCTGTTAATTTGTGAATTCCTCATAAATTTGATTTTTTCCTCATAAATTCAAATTTTTCCCCATAAAATCGATTTTTTCCCCATATATTAAAAAATTTCCCCATAAATTTAAAAAATTCCCCATAAATAATTTGACCATAAGAAAAACCGGACGTAAAAACCACGTCCGGTCCTCTTTTGGGTTAGTGCTTACCTTTGAATGTATGCGTTTTACCTCTAACATCAATATATTCAACAGGATACATTTCTCCAGCTTTGCCTTTATCGAGATTAGGTCATATGAATTTTCTGACTAATCTCTTAACGTCATATTAATTCATTCATAGGTTCATAGAAATCCGTCATAACCCCTAATTATTTGTCGATTTTCTTCCATTTTTCTAAAAGTCCTAGGTTAATGATGGGTGTTTAGAAATAATATTATTCACGAAAATAGTCGCGTTTTGTCGAAGACTGTTAAAGTCAGTTAATTCGATAAGTCTTAAGAACTATCCACAATTATTTCGAGAATTTTTCATTTTTTTGACGGTTATTTTACAAATCAGGTCAAAAGTTTTATTTATGAATGTAAGATATGGTAAAGCGTGTAACTAAAAGCTCACCTAATTAGGAAGATTAATAGGATTTTGTTAAGATAATAGAGGACTATCATTAGGAAAGCGTGATTTTATGAGACGTTTACTTTTTTACATATATACTAGCTTTGTTATTTTATTTGTATTCGATTTATTTCTAAACAGCGATGTCTTGTTAACGTTACAAGGAATTTTAGGCATGCTAGCTTTAGCATTCTCTATCAAAGGTGCAAACCGCACATACCAAACCATTGGGATTGTCTTCCTCATCGTTTCTCTTGCTCTCATGATGATTTATCACGTGCCATTTAACGATCTCGCTATTTATTTTACATCGATGGGATTATTACTATCATTACTTTATCTCATCCCTTTTATTAACCATTACATGATTGTAGGTGGATACGAGCAGTCATTGTTTAATCTTCTTCAGAAAAACACACCTAACTTAGGTAAATTCTACGTTAAGTCGTATTTAACAACATATGCTCTTACTCTATTTATCTTTATTTCAACGATCCCGTTAGTTTTTTCTCTTATTAGAGAAAAAACAGCGCACCTTTCAAGTCAGGTGACGCACCAATTTGCGACGCGTGCTGTCTTAAGACCATTTGCTGCCGCAAATACGTGGAGCCCGATTGAAGTCTACATTGCTATGGTAGTGGCGTTCACAGGGTCATCTTATTTAATTTTACTCCCTATTCTTTTTGTATTCTCTGTGACAATGTTATTGATTGACACATCATTAGGTTACGCAAAATATCGTCACATTAAATTCGATGAACAAGGAGATGAACCGGATAAACCTAAAGTCAATGTAAGGCATTTAGTATCCTTAGTCGTTTTTTTAGTGCTGTTCATCGCTACTGCAGCTATGACACATCTAGCGACAGATCTAGATTTCTTTGAATCTATTATTCTTGTTATCATTCCGTATACCTTTTTGTGGGCCATCGTCACGAAGAAGTATCGTACGTTTACCCGCTACAATCAAAAAGTATGGGGCGAGCATATTTGGAGCATGCAAAACTTTATGGTGCTTTTATTACCTATTGGTTTATTTAACGAGGTTATTAGTGAAACACCGCTACTCGACCAAGCCATGGAATCATTCGCTTGGCTAGAGCAGGCTCCATTACTCCTATTTATTTTTATCCAATTAAGTTCAATGGTGTTGGCGTTCTTCGGTTTCCATCCGCTTGTCACGCTTAGTCTCCAAGGGTTATTCGTTACACCATTTTTAGATACGATTAACCCTTTAAGTATCTCAGTTGTTATGATTGTATCGGTGATTGCGAATGATATGACCGGAACCTTTAACATTCCAATTACGATGCTAAATCAATATTTCAAACGCAATCCATATCAACTAACACTTTGGAATATCGGATACGCCTTAACATTCGGTGGAATTGCCGTGTTAATTGCCTGGCTCCTTCTATAGAAATAGCCACCAAACTTTTGGTGGCTATTCTTGTACTTGATCTTTATACAACTCATCAAAGTGGTGAGCCATCTCAAAGTCAAGATCCGTCAACCCACGCATTTCCCACGATGATATTTTTAACGTCACGACCTTATAATCAATCGCAATGTTCGGGTGATGACTTTTGCCTTCAGAATACTCAGCCACTTGTCGAACAAATTCAACCCCGTTCAAGTAATCTTTAAATTTATAACGTCTGCGTATCCATTTTTCATCAACTAATCGCCAGTCAGGTAATTTCCTTAATTCCTGCTCAATTTGTTCATCTGTTAACCGTTCCATACTGACACACCTCCCGTAAAAGAATCTTTGTCTATATTTTAATTCCCGTACAATCCCCTTTAAAACTTTCGAGCATACTTATTGATCAGCTCTTGATCGATTCCTTTTTTCTTACCTTTTTTAACAAGACGTTTCATCAGTAACTTTAAAATAAAAGGCAATTCCACCACTTGTGAATCTTGCATATCTAATATTAACGCGATATGAATTCGGTCATTCGGAAAACCTTTCTCATCCGTTTTCCCGTCTTCCATCAACCCATATAAAATACGCATCGATTCTTCAAACTGATGAGCAGGCGTAATCCGGACTCTGAACGTGACCGGTTTTTGACTTGACGCATTTAGGAAACGGTGAGGTGTTCCTTTTGGAATGACTAACTCCTCACCTTCTACTAAAATCTTAGACCCGTTACCATTTTGAACTTGTAACTCTCCTTCTATAACCTCAAACTTCTCTTCAAATTTTTGATGCATGTGAAGGGGCGGTCCTTCTCCACTCGGTGGCAAAAACACTTCAATATACTCATAATCTCCGTTCGTATCCTGGCTCGTCTCCACAAAAGTAATCTTCTCACCCGTTAACTTATGAGTAATGGTTTTGCTTTCACTTACAACCGTCATACCCAAGCCTCCTTTCATGACTACTTACTAAAAACTATATTCGTTACAAATATTAAAAAACCTTCATACAAAAAAAGGAGCCACCCTAAACAGGTGGCACCAATCTATATATTATTAAGGGGAGATTAAAATTGCTCAAGGTAATTCTTCCAACCTTCTAACGTTAAAGGCTTACTGAAATAATAACCTTGATAGATGTTACATCCAAAATCTTGAATGATTGATAAATGCTGATCGCATTCAACACCTTCTGCGACAACGTCTAACTCTAAATCACTGCCAAGTTGAATAATCGTCTTACAAATACGACGGTCAATCGGACTTTTATCGACATCATGGATAAACGTTTTATCCAACTTAATCGTATCTACAGGGAGGTACTTTAAATAATTTAGTGATGAATAAGTCGTTCCAAAATCATCAATCGCAATCTTCACACCAAGATTCTTTAACTGTTGGAATGTCACTGCCACTTCTGTTAGATTGTCAATCAATGACGTTTCCGTGATTTCAATTGCCAGACAATCCGCAGGAAATCCCGTTTCATCTAAAATGTCTTCGATTCGTTGGGCAAAATTCTGTTTACGAATATGAACAGCCGAGATATTAACAGACAACGTAAACGTTTTACCTGTATCATCCATTAATTTTTTCATATCTTCACAAGCTCGACGACAAATCACTTCATCTAACCAATCAATAAAATCATACTCTTCCGCATGGTCTACAAAATCAATTGGCGGCACAAGCCCTTTTTCGGGATGTTCCCAGCGAGCCAACGCTTCCACTCCATGTAATTCTTGGCCATCTGACTTTAATACTGGTTGATAGTAAGGATAAATCTCACCGTTCTTCAAACCAGTCTTGATCGATTCTACGTATAAAGTTTTTGAGTTCAGATTGTCATCTTCATTTAAATCCAATTGCTCAATCTCACCAGAATCATCAATTTTATAATTTGAAACAATTAGCCCAAGCAGCTCATTATAAGCCGATAATGTGTCTAGTTCTCGTTGTGTTGGATAGCGACTATATTTTGAATAAACCGCAAAGATGGCTACAATATCAGATGTTCCAGGTTTAAATACCGGAACTGACCAACAAGATTTCAATCCGTATGGTTTAACGACATTCGCAAAAGACCTCCAAGTGCGATCGTTATGAACATTCGGAGAAACCATTAGCTCGCCGCGAACAGCCGCCGTCCCACAAGTACCCAGTCCATCAAACAATCTAATGTGCATAAACTTTTCCAACATGTCATCCGGTAATGAATAGGCCGCACCATTGACAAACTCTGTACCCTTAGAATTCAACAACATAATGGTACAGTAAGAATCCACAAACTGATCCTCAAAATATTTTAAAGCTCTTTTTAACACATCGCATAACGGAAGACCTGCTTTTAAGTACTCCGTTATATATTGATAACCAGACACAAACTCTTCTGGGCTCAATACTCTTTCATTTAATCTTTTTTCACCCATTCTAAGAGCCTCCCGATTCAATTAAGACTTTTCAACTATATGATTCGTATCTTGCTAGTTATTTTGGTATGTTTTCTTTGAATATATAGGCCTAAATTACGACACTTTGGAAAATTGCACCTTTTCTATTCTAGCATTTTCAAGTATGATGAAAAAAAAGTGCTACCAAAAATCTAGAGTAGAATTTCTGGTAGCATATAAAATTATGGACGAATAAAAAATATGGACGACTTAATAAGGAAATGCTTTTGAGTTAAGTAAGTATTAGGTGATTAATCCATAGCACCTAAATCATCTTCACCGTTACCTTTTTTAGCCATTAATTCAACTTGCATTGCAGAATCGTTCAGATCCCCAGCACTTACGTTTAGAGAGAAACCAACGATTAATGCAGTGATTACAGCAATACCTAATAACTTTTTCATAGTTTCACCTCCCTCAACCCTCAACTTTATTTTATAATTAGATATTATCAGAATATAAAAATCTATGAATTTGGGATGAGAGGCGATTTTGGCTAGTACAGATTTAGTTTTCTTTGATTTTCTTCGATTTTCTCAAATAATATAAACATTGGAATATTTCATACTTTTGGAGGGAATTTATAAATGGATCCTCGTGAAGAAATAGGAAAAAGAATTTACGAATTAAGAAGATATTTCAAAATAACCCAGAAAGAGTTATGTGAAGGTATATGCACTCAGGCCTACATTAGTAAGATTGAAAATGGGTCATTAGCTATTGCAGCTGACATCCTATTTGAAATTGCAGAAAGACTCGGTGTTGATATTAATTATTTTTATGATTCAACATATAATTCCAGAGTTGATTATGCATTAGAAGTTGAACTAGAAGCCAGAGAACTTGTAAAAAATGATGAGTTTGAAAAATTAGAGGAACTAATAACTAGAGAAGAAAAAACCCCCCTAATGAATAATAAAAAATTTAAACAATTCATCTTATGGCAAAAAGCTCTGTGCGCCAGATATATAGATGAAGACTATGAGAACTCAGAAGCTCTACTCGATCAAGCGCTGCAACTAAGTAATACAAGTAGTAAGTCTTACTCAGAAAGAGAAATTCATATGTTAATTAACAAGGCGAATCTACATACAGACAGAAAAAATTTCCAAAAAGCTATTAGCATATATGAAGATGCACAATCTGCTATAAACAAACTTCCGTATTTACATGATGGTAACCTAATAACACTAATAAATTTTAATTTAGCAAGAATTTACTATTTCAAAGAGGATTATAAACAAACAATCCATTATGCAGAGGAAGGTATTATTCATTGTAAAAAAAATCAATCACTAAATGGTTATGGCAAGTTTCATTTTCTAATCGGCAATGCTCACATGAGGTTAAAAAACTTAAGTTTAGCTAAAGATCATATAGAACTAGCATCTCAATTATTTAAACTTAATGATCAGAATAGGTTTTTAACTAATTGTGAAATTATACTTCAACGTATTAACCAAGAATTAGAAACCACTTTAAGTTAACTTAGAGATTCCATATCTAAATATACCATATTATTTTATAATCAAAAGCCTTAAATTCAAAATACCTACTAACGGCATAGAACCATTTCTGTTAGTAGGTATTTTCAACTATTGTGATGTTGATTTTCGCTTGATATTAACTAAAAAGCGAGTGAACCAATACGCTGGAAGCACAACAGCTAAATCCACTAAAAACAAGTGAAAGTAATTAAAACCGCGCCCAAATTCCACTAATCCCACCAAGTTTTCTACATAAGCTATTCCGAAAGCAAACACAGCACTCGCAACCGCGATCCACAGATAAAAATTCTTATCATGGTTGGTGCAGTACTGATAGACCAGTAAAAAAGCAACAGGCAATGCAGAGGCTGCCATATTAAATATAGATGGCAACATCGGTGCTAAAAAGTACGTATGTATAAAGTACCTTTTTAATTCAAGTACATCCCCAGCATAGTTCCACATAATGTGTACCACAAAACCGAAAAAGAACACCTCAAACAAGCGTTCTCGATCGACATATTTAATCAATATTAATAAAGGGATGACAGTTATGGCGACAACGGCCCAGAACTGCCAATCTCCAAAACTTGAATATTCTTGCCAGTAAGCATTCGTCACCTGATCTAGTTCTGTATATAAATTTCTAATTTTACTCCAATACTCCTGGTAGCTCACGTTTGTTACCCCCAATATGGCTCGTTCACTTCTTAACCCTTATAATTTGAGCTAACCATGGAAAAATATACATAAGGAAAAGCTCATTATTACTATACCTTTTGATTAGAACTTTCCCTCACTTGCTGTCTATGAACGACTTCTTCCCATTTATGAACGTAAACCCTTACTTTATAAACGGCTTTCCTTCTTTTTTGAACGGGAATTTTCCATTTATAAACGGGTTTCTTAATTTTTTGAACGTAACTTCAGGTTTATGAACGTAACTTTTTCATTGGTTGACCACTTAAAATCTGTCGTATAAAAAAGTTCCTCCACTATAGTGAAGGAACTTTTTTCATCAAGAACTTATATCCATTAAATCACGTAATTCATCTTTATTTGCGGTTAAGTCTTTAAGTGTATATTGGTCTAACACTTTAAGAAATGCGATTAATGCATCGTTTAAGACGTGCTTTAACTTACAAGATGGCGTTATGACACAGGTGTTAACGTCTTTATCGAAACATTCCATCATGACAAAGTCATCCTCCATCATTCGAACTACATGGCCAATATTAATTTTATCTGGTGATTCTGCTAAAACAATACCACCATTTCGGCCTCTAATTGTCTTGATTAATCCGAATTGACCCAGTTGATAAACGATCTTACTCAAGTGATTTTGAGAAATATTAAAGGTCTCTGAGATCTCCTTAATACTCGCAAGTTCCCCTTCTTCTTTAGAGTTCACATAGATTAATACTCTTAGTGCATAGTCTGTATATTTTTTTAAACGCATAAAAACGCTCCTATCTAATCTTCATCCTATCTATTTTACCTTACCGAATATGTGTTCATCAAATTGAGATATTTTCTTTACAATATCGCCATAAAAGTTGCATTCATAATACATGTTTTCAGTTTACAATAAAGGTGTACAAAAAATACATCTTTTAACTCATAAGGAGTGTTGTATATGATTACGACTCAAGAAAAACCCGCTCTCGATCAAAAAACAATTGATACGGTGAAAGCCACAGTCCCAGTTTTAGCGGAGCATGGTGAATCGATTACAAAACGCTTTTATCAATTATTATTTCAAAATCATCCTGAACTAAAAAACATATTTAACCAAACGAACCAAAGGAAAGGTCGTCAACCAAAAGCATTAGCGAATACAGTCTATGCAGCTGCACAATACATCGACAACCTTGAAGCAATTGTACCTGTCGTGAAACAAATTGCACATAAACACCGCAGCTTGAATATTAAACCAGAACAATATCCGATTGTCGGCGAAAACTTACTCCAAGCGATTAAAGACACATTAGGTGACCAAGCGACAGATGAAATTATTACAGCTTGGGGCAAAGCGTATGGCGTTATTGCGGATGTGTTCATTGAAGTTGAGCAAGAAATGTATCATGAAGTTAGCAGACAAACTGGTGGTTGGACTGGTTTTAGAAACTTTACAGTTGCGAAAAAAGTTAAAGAAAGTGATGTCATCACGTCATTTTACTTAAAACCTGAAGATGGAGGACTTTTACCAGAATTCAAGCCTGGTCATTACATTACGGTAAAAGCAGAAATTCCAGGTGAACCATACAATCACTTACGCCAGTACAGCATGTCTGATGCTCCGGGCAAAGATTATTTCAGAATTAGCGTCAAACGTGAAGATAGCATCGAAGATCACCCTGAAGGTGTTGTCAGTAACTACTTGCACAAGCAAGTTGAAGAAGGTGACATCCTTCCAATTAGTGCACCAGGAGGCGACTTCTTCTTAGATACAGAAAATGAAAAGCCACTCGTATTACTCAGTGGTGGCGTTGGTCAAACACCAATGTTAAGTATGTTAAATACAGTTGTTGAAAAGCAACCAAACCGTCCAGTCTATTTTATTCATGCAGCACAAAATAGCGCTGTACATGGGCTTAAAAAAGAAGTTCAAAACTTAACGAACGCACACACTCAAGTAAATGCTTACACATGTTACAGCACCCCACAAGCAGGTGACCAATACGACTATGAAGGGTTTGTAACACTTGATTGGTTAATGGAGATTCTTCCTTCAAACGATTGTGATTTCTACTTCTGTGGACCAGAAGGCTTTATGAGAAGCTTAAAACAAAGCCTAGCAGAATGGAATGTACCAGACGAACAGATTCATTATGAATTCTTCGGGCCGAATATTGAGTTATAAAGGTAAGGAGCTGACCTTTTCGGATCAGCTCCTCTTTATATAGACCTTTAATGTCCCGCGACATCACGTTTGTTGAATGATAACCACGAGATGGCTAGGAATATCACGAAGTAAACAATCAGCACCGTGATGGAGAAGCCTAAAGTCATTTCATCGAACATGATATAGCCTGTTTCATATTGTTTTAAGTTCGTGTTGGCAAATAAAATGTATTTCGCAAAATCATATCGTTGTAACGCGGTCACAATCATATTTCCACTAAACATTAAGAAAATCGCAAGACCAATAGCCAGTGAACTGTTTCGGAACAGCGTTGAAATCATAAACGCAAAAGCCGTCATCATCACTAGATTTACCATGCTATAGCCGTATGACGAGAACACTTCACCTACAACAGAGACATATTCTAAGCCGTTCGCTGTTTCCGTTACAAAGGATGGGTTCATACCCTCAAATCCAAAGAAAATAGCCCCAACTAGAAGTGACGTTAATATCGTAAACACTAAAGTCGCAAATGCGAAAAGTAGTACGGCTAAGAATTTTGTAAATAAAATCATCGTCCTTGAAATTGGGCGAATGAGTAATAACTTGATCGTTCCCCACTTAAATTCACTCGAGACGATCCCTGCTCCAATAATAATCGTAAATAAACTGATTAAAGAAGCCAGCATTGCATTATCTAGTGTAAATTGCCACGCTTGATAGCCGGTCGGTCTGATGTCATTTTCTAAGTAGTAGTTGTTTTTAGCTATAGTTGAAGCGTGCAATCCTTCAAACCCTACTTCACTCGCATCTTTCTGCAACTCTTCATTTTCTTGTGTCAGTTCTTCTTTCCAGTTATCAGAGTAGCTTGTGGTAACGACATCATTGAACACCGTTGTCAAAATGGCCGCCCCAACAATAATAATTAAAATAACCGCGTACATCACCCATGTTGATTTCCGAATATAAGTTTTAATTAGTTCATTTTTTAACAATCCAAAAAAATTACCCAATGACATTACCTCCCGTCAGCTCTAAGAATTGATCTTCAAGTGTTGCTTTGATTGGTGTGACTCCATAAATCTCCACACCTTGCTCGACTAGCTTCTTCACGACGTTTGGTATGTCATCACGCTTTAATTCAACAACGAGTTTGCCAGCTTCTTTTTCAACGGTTAAGTCTAACTCTTTTAACACAACTTCTGTTTTCTCGTTATCTTTGACATCCACAATGACTTTTAAGTCTTCTTGAGCCGCTTCAGATTCATCATGAACCGAGTGCTCCTTAATTAGTTCACCTTGCTGAATGATTCCAATCCGATCACACATAAGCTCAATCTCAGATAGCAAGTGACTTGAAATCATGACTGCTACATTGTCCTTAACGGCTAAATCACGGATATAGTCGCGAATCTCGCGAATACCTGCTGGGTCCAGCCCGTTTGTCGGCTCGTCCAAAATTAACACGGCTGGTTTATGTAAAATGGCTTGAGCAACACCTAGACGCTGCCTCATCCCTAATGAATACTTACCAACCTTATCGTTAATGACTTTTTCTAATCCAACAAGCGCTACAACCTCTTGAATCCGCTCTTTCGTCACCCCTTGATACATACGTGCGTAGTGCATCAAGTTCTGCCACCCCGTCATAAACGGGTATAACTCAGGGTTCTCAACGATCGCCCCGATATTTTTTGCTGCGTCTTTGTAGTCTGACTGAATGCTCTTCCCAAGGATTTTCACATCCCCACCTGATAGTTTCATCAGGCCAACAATCATACGAATTGTCGTAGTCTTACCAGCACCATTCGGCCCGATAAACCCATACACCTCACCCTGATTAATCGATAAATCAAGGCCTTTAATAATCTCTTTCTTGCCAATTGTCTTCTTAACATCTTTTAATTCCAACGCAACTTGACTCAATGGACCCTCTCCCCCTTTTTCTTTCTCCAATAGGTACTACGTTTTGTAATGGGTTTGGTTTCAGTTAAATGCAAACATACATAAAAAAGGCCTTTTTATCCACCCCAAAATCAGATATATCTACCCCTTTTTTGAATTTATCTACCCCGAAATTTGTCGACGGAGTAAAAAAGGCTATTTTATCTACCCTTTTTATAAATATATCTAACTACTTAAAAACCTTTACACGTGTTTACACGCGTAAAGGTCATTTACCAATATAAAAAGACTGCAGCGACAGCAACCGCAGACATCAAAGTGCTTGTTTGGTAATATTCTCCATGTACCAGTGCTGGTTCATTATCGCCCCCGACCATTTTCTTTCCTAAACGATCTCCTCGAGGGTGGGAATAACGAATACTGTCTTTATTACCTACCACAATGAACTCAGCACCAACTTGCTCTCGAATACTTTCAGCAATTGGCTGAATAACTTCTGATGGTTTATCTAATTCAAAGGCTTCAATCACTTCTGGCATTAATGAGATTGACGTCGCAACATCCAATGCTCTTTGCCCCACAGCATCTTTCGTTTGATTATATTCTATGTAACCATTAATAGCAGTAATCAGGATGGTCACAATAAATAAAAGTGACGTAATTAAGGTAAGAATTTTTGTTTTAAGAGAAATATTACGCTTCATAAACTTCTCCTTCTAGGTGTAGATGACATAAACAACACCTTCGTCATAGTACTTTTATCATTGTACCATGTTGAAGGTGTTGTTTGGATTGTGATTAATGGTTCAGTTATGCTGATACCTGCCCTAACCTTACTTGATTATAAAACTCGCCGCTTTCATTTAGGAATTTTATGTTAAAATTTAGTTAACTAGGGAGGGCTTATTATGAAACGTATAATAGCTTTAGCTTTGATACTTTTGATCGTGGCAGGTTGTCAGGCGACGGATAATCCATCTGCAAAAGACATTTTGGAAGGTAATCCTGACGCTGACCTGATTAAGCTAGATGGCATCATATACTCTTCAAATCCGCAAAAAGACCGGGATTATACAAAAGGTGTTCAAATAGGAGAAATCAAAAAACAAACGACCAACACGTGGTGGTATCGAAATCTTTACGCGAGTCAGCTGCCGAAAGGTACGGCCGTCTACTCGACTAAAGATGAGTACCAAGACGGTGATGCGCCGTTTGTCATTTTAGTGGAAGTTGATGGTGAGCTTGTGAGTTACCATGCGTTACTAGAAGGTTAGCTACATGAACCCAATATACTTTGATTTTACGACGGCTGAATGGACGTAATTAATCATCGTAATGTAATCAAACACTGGCAAACCCGTCGCCTGTTGAATCGCAGCACCGTATGGCGGAAGGCTACTACACTCAAGTAGAATCATTTTCACCTCAGGATGACGATTAACTAAATCCACCGCAACTGACACAGCTTCATCTTCAGCCACTTCTGGATCTAATAGCCCATTTTCAACATGTGCCGCCAAGCGAAAGTGCTCTTGCGTCTCCATACCGATGACTTCAAACTTAACAGGGTCCACCTCAAGTCCTAACCCTTTTAGTAAATCATAATCAAAATACTTAGAATGACTACAAATAATGCCGATCTTTTCATCAGGTCCAAGCATAGCCGACATAAACGGTAACTGAAGTAAACTAGATAAAAAGACAGGCACGTTCAGTTCGGCTGCAATTTCTTTTTGAAACATAGCCATGTACCCGCAGTCACCTGTAATGGCTCGAACTCCCTCTTTTACGAGCTGATGCCCGGCTTCTAATAGAGGCTCCTTCAATTTAGGATCCTTCGTCAACAATTTTGTAAACGTAAATCCATCCACACGCTGAAACCTAACAGGAAACGAATAAGTCGTCGCATTGCCTACATCACCAGGCACAAAAGGCGTGAATGTGTCTAGCAACAGTATGCCAATCGATTCTCCATAACTCACCTGACCCGGTGTCGCTCGGTATAACATTTAAGTCACCCCTTTAAATGGCTCGCGGAATAACGTGCCGAGTCCTGTTTGAGCAGTCAATTTTCCCGCTAAGCGAAGGGCTTCCCAAAAACTCACTTGATTCGCTGTCAGAACTGGTTTTTGAATAGCCTCTTCTATTTCATCGATCCAAGAGGCTGAATGTAGAGCCGTATCAGGGATTAACAGTGTATCCGCTCGATCGGAGTCGTTTTGCACCGCTAAATCAATCACTTCTTCACGCTGCAACGTACCAACTTCTGCGGCCGTAATGACGCCCTTGCTTGAAAACTTGACAACCTCGAATCCGTGCATCTCCAGAAATTGTTTGAACAAGCGCGCGATTTCATCTGGGTAAGTCGCCGCAATCGCCACTCGGTTTGCTCCGATCGCATCCGCCGCATGGACAAACGCCAATGCCGTGGTGGAAGCCGGAACATGCAGGGACTCTTCTAAAATTGACACTTGCCGCTGTACCCCTTCGATGCCCAATGTGAAACTCGCGCTCGTCGACGTCCACATAACCGACTCAATCCCGGTCCCTCTCAGCTTCTCGACACCTTCAAGCAGCCTTCTGACGCTTCCCATCTCTGTCAACGCTTCAACCGTATGCGCATCACGGTTGAATTTTGTATGGACTAACTCCACCTCAACCGTTGGATCCACCATCGTACCAAGCAACAGATAATCATCCTCAGCTGCAAACCCCGGATACAAAAAGCCGACCTTCGTCACTGAAAATCCCCTCCTTTCCACTAGCCTATGATGCATGACTGTGAAAAATATGAAAAACTTTTGCAGTTGAGCGCAAAAGTTTGGACCATTGATTTGCTTTTATGGGACATACGTGAGCCATTTGAGGGCTCGAATTTTGTCGAAAACGGGTATTGAACCCTTTTTATGAGACATTGAGACTCGTTGATATGGTACCACTGTAACGGACACTGAAATTAGCGCCCAAAAAAATTAGAAAACGGAAGGGGTTTTATATCGAGTAGGACCCATGGTATCGTTGTGGGAAATGCTTGTTTGTTTAACCCTAGCACCCAGAGCATTTAACCATGGGTCCGGAGGCTCGATGTCAAACCAACTTCCACCCATAATTGAGGAGGGCTATCTATGGCAGAACGAAGCAAAAGACAATCATATGATTTTGATCTAAAAAAAGAAGTGGTACAAGAATATTTTAATGGTGTTTCATCAACAGAATTAGTCGAGAAGTATGGCTTGAATAGCAGGCGTCGAGTGAGCGATTGGGTGAGTAAAGTACGAGATGGTGGCTATGAAGCTTTATACCGTCAAAAAAGAGGACCTAAATCGACAGATGATGCGGAAGAAAGTGAATTAGAGAAACTGAAAAAACAAAACAAGTCTTTAGAACTGGAAATTATGTATTTAAAAAAGCTTATGGATCTGAAGAGGAGGTGATAAGTAAACGAGATGCATTTGTCTTTATACATACTCATAAGCATGAGTATTCCGTTATCGGTCTAGCTGATTTACTGAACGTTTCAACGTCTGGTTATTATGACTGGGTTAAACGTGGTGGTGTCTATACCCAAGAATATCGAGATGAGGAAATCTATCAGTATATTCATTGTGTGTTTAAACAAGCTAAAGGAACCATTGGGCGTCGCCGAGTGAAACTTGCCATTCAAGACCAATTTGGAATTAAGATTAATCAGAAGCGCATAGCAAGGATTATGAGAAATTATGGGCTCAAGTGTCAAATCCGAAAACGATTCAGGAAGTACACTGAAGAACCCCGCTATGTCAAGAACATCTTGGAAAGGCAATTTAAAGCTATCAAACCAGGAAAGAAATTCTGCATGGATATTACGTATATCAAGGTCTATCGACCTGTCGAACGTTGGGCCTATTTATGCGCTATTACAGACCTTTATAACAACGAGATTGTGGCTTATACATTTGGACCGTCATTAGAGTTGAAGCTTGTTTATAATACAGTTGACCAATTAAAAGAAAAAGGGTTTGAGAAGAATGCGATCCTCCACACAGATCAAGGCATTCAATTCACAAACCCACAATACTTAGCACGAGTCAGAAAAATGCGCTTAATTCCCTCGATGTCGAGGCGAGGGAACTGTTGGGATAATGCCTGTATAGAAAGTTTTTTCAGTCACTTTAAAACTGAAATTAAACATTTCGGCAATCCTGAAACATTCAAGCAAACATCTAACCTCATCGATCACTATATCGATTATTATAACACGGTTAGAGTGCAAGAAAAACTAGGCACCACACCTAAAAAGTATCAAAACAAAGCAGCATAAAATGGGCGGTAATTAGGTGTCCACTTGACAGGGACCAGACCACGTTTTTGAGACATTAGGCTTCAAATATATGACATTCGAATAAAATTCATTGTCATGGTACGATACGCTTAAATCATTTAATAGTAATAAGAGTTTGATATAGAAAGGTGGGTTGGCGATGAACACCATTCATACGGACGTGTTAGTGGTTGGATCGGGAACAGCGGGGCTAGCAGCGGCTGCATACGCGGCACAAGAAGACAAACAAGTGCTTGTATTAGATAAAGGGGCTCTCGGGCGTAGTGGGTCGTCAACGGGTGCCGTTCAAATCGCTAGCCTTGGTGATTGGTCGCATGAACAGGACGGACCAGAAAGTTATTTAAGTGACATCGAAAAAAGCGGTCGAGGCCTAAGTAACTCGCTTCTTGCTCAAACATTGGTCAATGACATTGAACATAGATTAGAAGATTTGATTGAATGGGGGTTAAAACTAGATCGTCACGGTGATCAAGTGGCGCTATCTCACACATCAGGGCACACTCTTCCTAGGTCCATTAGTGCGAAAAAGGGCAAGACTGGACTTGGGCTTTTACATACTCTCCGAAAAAAGGTGACTAAAGACGAGCGGATTACAACATGGAGTGATGTGATTACGACCCAACTCTTAAAATCTAATGATCAGGTCGTCGGCGCTCTCGTGCTTGACCTAACGACGAATAGATTTTATAAAATCATTAGCCAAGCAACGATTCTAGCAACTGGTGGAGCGGGACAGCTATACCCAATAACAAGTAACCCTGTTCAATCAACAGGCGACGGATATGCACTCGCCTTGAGAGCAGGCGCAACCTTAATCGACATGGAACAGGTGCAGTTTTATCCCGTTAGTGTCATCTCACCCGCTTCCATCGCAGGCTTGTGTATAAGTTTTTATCATTACTCGAAGCTTTTTAATAATCAAGGCGAACGGTTTATGCAAAATTACGCGCCTGAAACACTCGAAGATGCGACGCGTGATACACTAGCGCTTGCGATGGCAACAGAGATTGCCGAAGGACGTGGACCATTGTGGTTAGATGCAACCGACGTTATTGACCAAGTCAAAAAAGAATTCCCTCATGAATACCAGTTATGTCGTGACCGTGACTTCGACCTTGAAAACGACCGGATCCAAGTTGGCCCAGCTGCTCATTTCATGATGGGTGGTGTGCACATTGACGAACATGGCCAAACGGACGTTCCAGGACTTTTGGTGGCAGGTGAAACGGCAGGGGGACTTCATGGCGGAAACCGACTAGGGAATAACGCATTGTCTGAGTGTCTTGTTTTTGGTGCACGAGCCGGTCAACGTGCTGCCCACTATGTGTCACAGGCCGAATCTGACGTGCGTGTTACTTCGGTTAATTTTAACCAACAAGGAAAACATCGTCCTTTTCAAATAAAAAAACAGCTTCAAGAGCTGATGATGGATTACTTGGGTGTAATCCGAACCGATTGTGGTTTGCAATCAGCTTTTGACCAAATAAAAGATTTACAGAAACAGCTTGATGACGTGCTCATCACGAATCAAGACGTCTATTCACGTGACATTCTAGACTACATCGAGGCGAAGCATATGATGACAACCGCCGAACCCATTATTTTATCGGCCATCAACCGTAAGGAAAGTCGTGGGGCACATTTTAACGCGGATCATCCTGAGGCAAACCGCTCAGTGTTTCACAACAAAGTTCATTTAAAGAACAATCAATTAAATGTGCTTCAAAAGGAGGCTGATAATGGTGAAACTTGACGTGAAAATTAACCGCGGAGATTACACCAGCCAATACACTATTGACTATACGACAGGCATGACCGTTCTCAACGTACTCGAAACCATCTATCAAGAACACGACCCGAGCATCGCTTATCGTTTTTCATGCCGAACGGGGCTTTGTACAACATGCATGATGATGATTAATGGCAAGCCTGACCTCAGTTGCCAAAAGAACGCGGAACCAGGCCCCGATGGCTACCTAACCCTCGCGCCTCTACCTAAAGGCGAGACCATTCGCGATTTAGTTAAACAATATCTATAATATAATTAACTCTATTAAGTCAGGTGCTGATTCAATGTTTTTGAAAAAATTAACACTCTTACACGAGAAAATATCAACTTACAACCAATACCCTTTTACCATTCCTGCCATCAAAAATTTGACGGAACTCAACTTAACATCCAACGTCACATTTTTCGTTGGTGAAAACGGCTCTGGCAAGTCGACATTGTTAGAAGGCATCGCCGACAAATGCGATTTTAATACAGCAGGTGGAGGTCGCAATAACTATTATGATGTCCACGCTGCCGGCTCCGACCTTGGCCCTTACCTTCGTTTATCTTGGTTGCCCAAGGTGTCGAACGGCTTCTTTTTACGAGCAGAGTCTTTTTACCACTTTGCCTCATATATTGATGAACTTAGCATTGAAAACCCTAGCGTCTATGATGCTTATGGTGGCCAGTCGCTTCACGAGCAATCACACGGTGAATCGTTTTTGTCATTGTTCAAAAATCGTTTTGGCGGCAAAGCCATTTACCTACTCGACGAGCCCGAGGCTGCACTATCACCTCAGCGCCAGCTTGCTTTTTTAAAAATATTACATAACTTAACCGAAACAGGCGAGTGTCAATTCATTATTGCGACACATTCTCCGATTTTACTCGGCTATCCTGAGGCCACGATCTTTAATTTTGACGAAGAAAAAATTACGACCATCGATTATGAGGAAACGGATCACTACCAGATCACGAAGTATTTTTTACAACATCGAGATAAGATGCTGCACGATTTACTGAATGATTGAGCAGAATAGTTTAAGTATAGTTACTTACCTTTTACAATTGCCTATGAATAACCTATTAGAATCAACACAGATTAAAAACATCAATCAAACGAGGTGACAACATGAAGGCAATTGTAATGAAAGAATATGGACATAAAGACGTTTTACAAGAACAGGAGTTTGAAAAGCCAACTCCTGAAGAAGGACAAGTCGTGGTCAAAGTGCATGCGACGTCCATTAACCCGATCGACTGGAAGCTTCGCGAAGGCTATTTAAAAGACATGGTTCCATTTGAATTCCCAATTATCTTAGGATGGGACGTAGCCGGTGTCGTTGATGAAGTCGGTGAAGGTGTGACCGATTATCAAGTAGGCGACAAAGTATTTGCACGCCCTGAACTAACGAATCGCGGAACGTATGCTGAATATACAGTCGTGGACGCGCATCTGTTAGCTAAGATCCCAGAAAATATCAGCTATGAAGAGGCGGCAGCAACACCATTAACTGCACTAACCGCCTACCAGTGCTTGTTTGAACACGGTAGCGTTAAAGAAGACGACAAGGTGTTAGTCCATGCAGGCTCTGGTGGCGTTGGATCCTTTGCGATTCAATTAGCGAAAAACGCTGGCGCTTACGTTGCAACTACTTGCAGCACGAAAAACGTCGAGCTCGTTAAAGAACTCGGCGCAGATGAGGTCATTGATTACACGAAACAAAATTTTGAAGAAGAGCTTTCTGACTATGATTTCGTCCTGGATACATTAGGCGGCGACATCCAAGAGAAAAGCTACAAGGTCTTGAAGTCAGGCGGCGAACTCGCATCTGTGGCAGCACCACCTGAGGAAGAAAAGGCGAACGAACACGGAGTCAAAGCCTTTTTCGTTTGGCTAGAACCAAAAGGCGAGCAACTTAAAGAAATTGCAGACCAAATGGAAAACGGCAAGCTCAAGGTCATTATCGGCCACCGCTTCCCGTTAACGGAACAAGGAATTCAAGATGCACACGAACTAAGTGAAACCCACCACGCAAAAGGCAAAATCGTCATTAACGTGATTTAAAAGATGAAAGGCATCAAGCCGCGGCTTGATGCCTACTTTTATGAGGAATTTTTTGAATTTATAAGGAATTTTTCAGATTTATGAGGAAAAATTTTAATTTATAAGGAAAAATCCTGTTTTATGAGGAAAAAATCAATTTTATAAGGAAATTTACTTCTTATCATAAAAATACCAACTAAAATATACGATGACTCCCAGCGGCAACAACAGAGATACAAATATAGAGTATTCATTTGGCAAGATGTAATATAAAATTGAACTTACGATTATGAGCGGGAGAATCATAAAAAACCAAACTCTTACATATTTGTTTCTAAAACTCAATTCAAATTCTTTACTCATTCTACCACCTCTCTATTCAAACGGGTAAAACACTTCACTTCCGTCTTTCTTAATAATACTAAATTGATTCGGATCAAAACTCGATAAACTAAAAGGCGTCACAATGTACCAATAAAACGTATCAACATTATGTCGCAAGTCAAATTTTTCATTCGTAAACCGGACATGATCAACTTGGTCAGGGTTGACGAATCCATAGATAACCCCGGATTGATCCAAATTTAAAACATTATATTGATCGTACCGTATTCCTTCCTGTTCGAAGCTCTTCACAATCGGAGCATTGCCAACCTCTTGCTTCCACCCAAAAAATCCCTTTCGATATAAACCACCGTTCATATAGTCACCTGAATCAATGATCACAAACGTTTCGTCCCCGACTTGAACCCTTTCTAGAATACTAGCTGGCTCATCGTAAAAGTCATCTTGAACTACTTTTTCTAAAGACGAGTTATTGTAATAGATAAGTCCCCACACCAATAATAGCGCCAACATGACTAAAATAGAAATGACTATTTTTTTACGTTTCACCGACTCCACCCCTAGTCAATATATACGACCCAACAGCGAATTAGAACGACCGACCAATCTTCGTATCTAAATCAACTTGAATACATTCGATCTCCGGGTTTGACAATAGCGCCTCCACTAGTTCCTTGCTTCCGCATACAATGGAGAAATCTGAATCATAGTCTGTGTGAATACACCAGCTCTGGTCCTTTGCCCACCAATAGGTTGGAGAACCTAAGCCAACATGGTCACCCTTATCGTAAGCGGCTCGAACATCATCCAGACTCCCTTCATAGAGAAGGCCGTGCTCATGATTGTCGAAATTATGTATCACTCCGATGATCTTTAAAAAACTATAATGAAAATAGCATTGTTCTTGTGGTGTAAAAAGCTTTAAAACAGATAATACCTCTTGAAAGGCATCTTCTTCAATCGTCCCTTCTCCCCCAAGGATCATGTAACGCGGGTAACCCCCTAATGCTTCTGCGATGGTCGACGAACTGAACTCTTTTGAAAGAGACAATCCGTATTTATTAGCCAAATCTTTATACGACAGTTTTTCTCCAAAAGTAAGTTCAACCGAGTCTGGGTCACAATCACGATATAAAAGAGACTCGTCGCTGATTTTTTCATCACGAAAAATCGGGTTCAAAACTTTACAATAATGACTAAAGCGATTTGGAACAACATGTTTAACCTTCAAGTCTTCAGAATCCTGAGTTGCTACTTCCTCGTCAATCCATTCTAACTCCTTGAAATCTTCTAAGCTCTTCATCCCTACACCCTCTCAAAACGGTTTAATAGTTTATAACGGTCAACAGTTAGAATGCCTTGCCAATAACGTCTTGAAATCGCGAATTCATTCGGGTACGTTCCCCATTCCCATGAAATATCCCATATGCCTTCATCGGACATCTCGTTAATATAAAAATCTAAGTTTTGATCGATTAGCGTTTCGAACTCACCGACTAACGGATCGTTCGGACCGTCGATAAAATCAAGTGGAAACGGTTGATAACTCGTCCCCCATTTAGTTGGATCCTGCTCGACACTATGTAAAATTAAGCTTTTTACTTTTTCCAAAACAACATTATAATCATGACCTGTTTGATTCTTGAAAACTTTCTTATGTAAATCTAGCAAACTTGTCATTTGTTTAAAATTACTAACTTCATGAAAGTCCATTTCCTCTGCTGCCATAAGCCGTTCGCAGGCTTTTGAAACAGACTGCCATCCAACTTGCCACGCCTCATCTTCCTCATCAGACCAGTGAATTAACATTGCCGCGAGCTCCACACTCGGATTAAACATCCAATTGTTCTGAGCATCTTCCGAGTAACCCCACCAAGGTGCATGAGGGTAATCACTATTTTCAGGAATCACCGACGCCCACATTCCCGACTTTTGAGACGTATTAATTAAATACGTCACCATCTTCTGAACAATCTCGTGATCCGCACGCGCATCCAGTTCAATTAAGATTCTTCCCGCAGCCCACGTCGCCATCGCATTTGAGTGAGGCACCCAGAAGTCCGGCTCAAGTCCATGCGCAAACCCACCATCTTCGTTTTGAAAAGCCGATAGATAGTTCATCACATTTTGTTGCGAACCTTCCTCAAACTCATACTCCCACCTTGCCACTTCTAAAGGACGAGCATGACGCTTCACCCAACTAGCTGATTGTTCAATGGTATTAATTTTTAGAGTTAACATAAGGGATTCCTCTGCTTTATTACATTTTTTTCCTTAATAACCTACTTCGACATTTTTTTATAATTTCCTTCTAAAAACTGACTCAGTTATCCGTTAGGTATTGAACGATTCAATGTACTTCGGCGAAATCTCTTCCCTCTTCGGCGAAATCTCTTCCCTCTTCGGCGAAATCTCTTCCCTCTTCGGCGAAAACTCTCCTCTCTTCAGCAACCTCTCTCTACGTCAGTTGCTAACATTTGGTATACTAGCGTTAATAAGAAAAATTAGAAGGATGATACGATGTTTAAGTTACTCATCATTGAGGATGACGAGTCCCTTTTTAATGAAATCAAAGAACGATTAACGCAATGGTCTTATGATGTATATGGAATACAAAATTTCGAGAGGGTCATAGAAGAATTCACTGAAATCAAGCCTGACCTTGTGGTTATTGATATACAGCTTCCCAAGTTTGATGGGTTTCATTGGTGTCGCATGATCCGTGCGCATTCGAATGTGCCGATTATTTTCCTCTCGTCACGTGACCACCCGACCGACATGGTCATGTCAATGCAGCTTGGGGCGGATGATTATATTCAAAAGCCTTTCCATTTTGATGTTCTCATTGCCAAAATTCAGGCCACTCTTCGTCGCGTCTATAACTACAACACGGATCAAGTGCAACTGAAGACGTGGTGTGGGGCGACGATTGATTATGAAAAAAATGCTGTTTCCAATGACCACGGCACGATTGAATTGACGAAAAACGAAACGTATATTTTAAAAAAACTAATCGAACACAAAAACAATATTGTCAGCCGTGAGGACCTCATTCACAGCCTTTGGGAGGATGAGCGGTTCATCAGCGACAACACATTAACCGTCAATGTGAATCGTTTAAGAAAGCGCCTTGATGAGATTGATCTGGGCTCTAACATCGAAACAAAGGTCGGACAAGGTTACATAGCTAAGGAAGGGTAAAAATATGATTGGGAAATTTATAATCGAACGAAAAAGTTGGATCTTACTATGGGTGATGCTACATGCCTTATTGTTATTTCTATCGTACCTTGATGCCCAAATCGCGTTAGGGACAATCGCTTATTATTCGTTCTTATCAAGCGTCGTTTTTGTGTTTTTCCTGATTATTCGCTATCACCGGGAAACACGTTTTTATAAATCATTAAACGAACGGTCTAATTATTTGGATGACACTGAGTTAGCGAAACCACGCTCTCCTTTTGAGAAAATGGTTTCGGAAAATATCATTCAACAGTCTGAACAGCTAAAACAAATCGAGTCCAATAATCGAACCCATTTAGAACAAGAAAAAGATGAACTGCTTTCATGGATTCATGAAGTGAAAACACCTTTAACAGCCATGCAACTCATCATTGATCGAATTGACGACCAAGCATTGAAAACGAGCCTAAATTACGAATGGCTTCGAATTCATTTACTTCTAGACCAACAATTACATAGAAAACGAATGGCGATTATTGAAAATGATTTATATATTGAGAAAACAGCCTTAGAGCCCATTATTCACCAGGAAATTAGAGACCTTAAATCCTGGTGCATTCACAAAGGAATCGGATTTGACGTTGACCTTGAGGTGAACGAGGTTTTAACAGACGGAAAATGGCTAGCGTTCATCATCAGACAATTGCTATCAAACGCCGTTAAATATAGTGAGAAGGCCGATATTATTTTAAAAAGTTATAAGGAAAGCGGCCACTCCAAGCTTCAAATCAAAGACCACGGCCGTGGTATTGACGCCAAAGACTTGCCGCGTATATTTGAAAAAGGATTCACATCGACAGAGAAGCATCAAGACAACTCCGCTACAGGCATGGGGCTTTACCTAGCGCAACAGGTGGCCAACTCATTACAAATCAAGCTAAATGTCGAGTCAACTTTGGGAGAAGGCACGACCTTCACCTTGACCTTTCCTGAAAAAAATGACTTCACTCAAATTGCAGGTGACCTATGAAAAAACTCGTAACAAGTATCTTATTTTCACAGATCATTTTTATCATCCTGTTCCCAACCTGGCTTGAGCTCATGGACTACTTACATGCCGTCGTCATCGGTGTCGCGTGGGTTTGTGTAACTGCGCTTGGCCTTTTTGCCGGCCTTTTGTGGTCACATAAAAAGATTACAATCCCTGTTAACGTACTCCACCTAGGAATAGTGATTTACACAGCGGGGTTAATCACGTTATTATTTTTCAGACCAAACGGACCAGGTGCCGACAACATTAATATGATGCCATTTGAAACAATCCAATTATATTTATCAGGAAATGCTGAACCGCTTGTGGCGCTCTATAACATCGGTGCCAACATTGCTTTAACCGCTCCTCTTGGAATCTATTATCGTTTAATCGCTAAAAGTCCCAATTTACTCACACTAATATTAATCGCTGTCACGTCGATTAGCATCATAGAAACACTTCAACTAATTTTAGAACGCGGGAGCATGGATATCGACGACTTAATCCTTAATACAACAGGCTTTATCATAGGTTACTTAGTCACACCAATCATTCAAAAAACCATCAACCTCACACGCATGTGACAAAAACGTCACATGCTTTTCCTAATTGTTAGGTAAAATGAAGGAAAAGACACCCATCCCCCCTTTACAATGAATTCAGATAAACGGAAAAGGAGTTTTTCACATGAGTCTACTTAAAGCTCACAAAATCCATAAAAGCTTTGGAAACAAATTTAATCGACAAGAAGTATTGAAAGGCATCGATTTGAACCTTGAAGAAGGTGAATTCGTTAGTATTATGGGGGCATCCGGTTCTGGTAAAACGACATTGCTGAACGTTCTATCATCCATTGATCAAGTCAGCCATGGGACGATCGAGGTAGACGGTAACCTGATTACGAGTATGAAATCGAAGAAGCTTGCAGAATTTCGCAAGCATCACCTCGGGTTTATTTTTCAAGAGTATAATCTACTTGACACTTTAACGGTAAAAGAGAACATCTTACTGCCACTATCCATTCAAAAGGTTTCAAAAAAGGAAGCCAGTGAACGTTTTGAAGACCTGGCAAATGAGCTTGGCATCTATGACGTGCGAGATAAATATCCAAATGAAATCTCTGGTGGGCAAAAACAGCGGACCTCTGCAGCACGTGCTTTCATTCATGAACCGAGTATTATTTTTGCTGATGAACCAACAGGGGCGCTCGATTCGAAGTCAGCTTCCAACTTATTAAATAAACTTAGCGATTTGAACGACAAACTAAAGGCAACGATCATGATGGTGACACACGACCCCGTGGCGGCAAGCTACAGTAAACGCGTTATTTTTATAAAAGATGGGCAAGTATACACACAACTTAATAAAGGCAATGAAGATAGACAAAGCTTCTTTCAGGACATTATGAAGACACAGGGCGTATTAGGTGGCGTGCAACATGAACGTTAATCAATTGATCCTACGCAACCTTAAGAAAAATTTAAGTAACTATTATTTGTATGTATTTGCCTTAATCTTTAGTGTCGCCATTTACTTTGCCTTTGTCACCCTGCAATACGATCCATCGATGGACCCTGCAACTGGTTCGATTAAAGGCCAAGCAGCTGTTAAGGCTGGATCAATTGTCCTGATCGTGATTGTAGGAGTTTTCTTGATTTATGCGAACAACTTATTTATTAAGCGCCGGAGCAGCGAGATTGGATTATTTCAGTTAATTGGGATGACGAAAGGACGAATTTTTCGCATCTTAAGTATCGAAAATTTTATTCTTTATTTTGCGTCCATGATCATCGGCCTTGTAATAGGTTTCTCGGTATCAAAATTAATTGTCATGATTGTGTTTAAAATTACAAACGTAGAAGCCGTCGCAACTTTAACCTTTTCTCAAGAAGCACTAGTTCAAACTGTTCTCGTCTTTTTCGGAATCTATTTACTGATTATGTTGACGAATTATATTTTTATTAAAAAACAAAGTATACTAGCCTTGTTCCAAGTTAGATCATCTACTGAAACCAAGGTTAAACGAATGTCCATTTGGCAAATGATCATTGGCTTTTTCGGAATTGCGATGATTGGCACAGGCTACTACGTGTCACAGATGTTATTCGACGGGGCATTTATGTCCATCCAAGAACTGTACATGGCGATGTTGTTCATCTTAGGGTCAGTCATTATCGGAACGTACTTGTTTTACAAAGGATCCGTCGCGTTTATTTTCCAACTCATCCGCAAGCAACAAAAGGGCTATTTGAACATCAACAAAGTCATGTCATTATCATCGATTATGTTCAGAATGAAATCGAATGCGTTATTACTAACGATTATTACGACCATCTCAGCTTTAGCGATTGGGTTATTAAGCTTAAGTTATATCTCTTACTACTCAGCTGAACAACTTGCTGAAGATTATGTCGTACACGATTTTGCGTTAGCAGATGAGGGGTCTGTTGAGGAATTTACAACTGTCTTGGAGAACAACGAGATCGACTACTCCATGACACAAATAGAAGTGATTCAATACGAGGCCAATGTTTCAGATATTTTAGAGCTTGATATAGATGAAGACCCGACGATCACCATGGACCCAAGCAGATTAACACTTCCGCTCGTCAGCGATGCCAACTTTGACCATATTGACGTAGCTCAAGGGGATACATTACTTACAGGCTACTCAGACTTAATGATGAGGTTCATGTCCATTAAGAATTCAGGTCAAATCACGTTGTTCGGGCAGAGCGACACGCATGAACTTGAGCAAACTGGCCTTAACCGTGAGTACCTAGTATCATCATATTATACTAATGGTGGAGGCATGCCGCTCGCAGTGGTTGATGAATCAACTTACGAGACATTACGTGCTGACATGGACCCGGACTACCAACGCAGCTCGCTCATGTTCACAGGAGTCGATGTTAGTGAGAGTGAGTTAGAAACTGCTAATGACTTATTTTTCAACCATGGCATTCATGAATTTGCTGGGAACGAGTCGCAACTTCAGTCGATTCGAGATCAAAAGATGAACATGGGACTTGTCATGTTTATCGTCGGCTTCCTTGGGCTAACTTTCCTTGTCACGTCAGGCTGCGTTCTTTACTTTAAACAAATGGATGAAAGCGAAAGTGAGAAACCTAGCTACACCGTCCTCAGAAAACTCGGGTTTACTCAATTTGACCTGTTAAAAGGAATCCAGTATAAGCAACTCTTTAACTTCGGAATCCCGCTAGCCATCGGGTTACTGCACAGTTATTTCGCCGTCCAATCAGGCTGGTTCTTCTTCGGATCCGAAGTTTGGACGCCAATGCTCTTGGTGATGGGACTCTATACCGGACTTTACTCTATTTTCGGAATCCTGTCGGTCATCTACTACCGAAAAGTCATCGGCGACGCATTGTAATGGTTAATTTATGAGAAAAAATTTTAATATGTAAGGAATTTTCCAGATTTATAAGGAAATTTTTAAATATATAAGGAAAAAATTAATTTTATAGGGAAAAATCCAGATTTATGAGGAAAACGGAACACCCACGCATAAAGGGTGTTCCGTTTTTTCCTCTTTTTGATATACTTGAATTCAATAGTTTGTTAGAAAGGGCGTTTTTGATGCTTAGAAAAATTGAACTCGCGATCTTTGGGATTGCCGCGTTGATCTTTGTTTTACATAACACATATGATGGATTTTCTTTATCGTCAACTAACTTATTCTTACTTATAGCCGTAGTGACAGGTGTGTCAGGGGCTTCTGCCTACAAAGAAGGCAAAAAAGCATTCGGTTATTTATACTTCTTAATATCATTCTTTGCACTCGTTTCGTTTACTGTTCAGATCCTAAGCTAACACGACGTTCAAAGAAAGTATTGAAATGATCTATACTATTAGCTAGATCTTGATGCATCCTTCTAAACTCATGATCTAGCTCCCTTCTTGATGCCCAATTCGATTCGCTTAACCTGGCCAACTTAATTTCAGCGTTGATTAAGTTATAACTTGTTAGAGCCAGCCACTCCTTGGTGGTTTCATTATAATTTTCCCGTACCATTAACGTCATGACATCTTCTCTTGCTGATGAGAGCAACAAGCCTATTTGATCTAAATATGCGTCATCCATTTCTACTGAATCATGGAGCCATTCCATATTGAATAAATCAACTACTGTCTCGGCTCGCATCACTGCCGCATCTTCCGTTGTGTCAGACTCTATTAATGTTTTTAAATTCTCAAGGTCTTCCTGCAAACCTGCTACCTCGCCAGTATCCGGTTCAAACTTATAATCCGATACACTAAGGAATGACTGCGGATATAACCGTGTCATCCCACCTATGAAAATAAATAGCATTACTAAAACAACAACTACTTTTTTAATAACGTACTCCCCTCTCGCACACTTGACCTCGTGACACCTTTGGTAATACTTTTTTCGTCGTCCAAACAGCAAGCGTAATAGACAACGCAAGCCCCGCGACATGGCTCAATGTATTTAGGCCGTCACTCTCAATACCGAACAGCGGTTGGATTAATGAAAAAATAATTAAGTATATAAACGTAAAAAGGGCAATTAAAAACGAATTTAAAAAACAGACCATGTTGACTCACCTCAGAACCATTATAACATCTATGCAGCTTTCCAGTATGTCTTAAAACCATTGTTAATGATCTGTCCTCCCTTAGGCACCTGTCTCATAATCATATAGGAATTCAGGAAATCGACAGATGATGAAACTCCATTTAAAACTATTAAAAACTTTAGAAATGGCGTCAATAAATCAAACCAAGCCAACACAAACGGCAGAATGACCGAAATCACTATAAACGGCGCAAACGAGACTAATAGAAAGCGAGATTTTGAGATGATATCTTCAGTTATAATAAACCCAGCCTGCCACGTAATCCCGAGGTACGTTTTTTCGGACCCTAAAAAGTTCGGCACAAACACAAAATGAATTAACTCATGAATGATGATCATGGCAAAAAATCCAAGTATATGCCAGATCGTAATCGCGAACTCAAACCCTTCTTTAGTAAAACCAAATTCACGCCAAGTGAGACCGTCTGCCAATATAATAACCGCTAAACTCATTACTAAGTTGACCAACATAAACGGGACTGAAATCAACGTTGCCTTCCCTATCGTTTTCGGCTCTTTTAACGGCGTCCAACCTTCCTGCTTCAGCGTTTGGTCATATTCTTCGTCTGCCTTTGGAATGCAAAATTTAAATTTCATAGTTTTTCTCCTTAAGTATGTACTTACAACATATACGAAGTGACCCTTAATTATGTTTCAAACAAGTTGATATCGATATTTATGGTATTCTATTGAAAGCTGCCCTGCCCCTATCGACAATTACGCCTCCCCTATCAACAAATAAGCTCTCTCTATCAACATTTGCGCGGCCCCTATCCACATTTCTACGTTCTCTATCGACATTCCAGCGCTCTCTATCGACAATTGCACCGTCCCTATCGACAATTCAACACTCTCTATCTACAATCGCGCCGACCCTATCGACATTCCAGCGCTCTCTATCTACAATCGCGCCGACCCTATCGACATTCCAGCATTCTCTATCGACAATTGCACCGTCCCTATCGACATTCCAGCATTCTCTATCGACAATTGCACCGTCCCTATCGACGTTTCAGCGCTCTCTATCTACAATCGCGCCGACCCTATCGACATTCCAGCGCTCTCTATCTACAATCGCGCCGACCCTATCGACAATTGAACGTTCTCTATCAACATTAGCTCACTTTCTATCGACTTTCACACGCTTTCTATTAATAAAAGGTTGGTTGTCCACCCGTGTACGGACAAACAGTACATGGAACATGTTGAAATCCACCTTCAAAACTGGTAAAATTTTCACCAAATCAAGGTTCGGAGGAAAATATGAAAAAGAATCTCATTCTATCATCAATTATTCTCGTTGTCGCAGTTGCCTCAATCATTTGGTTCCAAAGCTCAAATAAATCTTGGGCAGTTGAATCTCTCAAAATAAATCAAGATGACCTTCCATTATCAGAAGAACAGGCTCAGGCCATCGCCAACCGTCATATCGAAGGGCGACTCAACACCTATTTACCTAACCAGGATTCGCCCTGGGACACACCGCCTGGTATTAAATGGTCTGATGCCCCACATGAAAAAATTGATGTCGTAACAGATCACGGTAATTATTTCGCGGTCGAATTCAGACATAGAGGTGACTTTTGCGATCAGAAATTCGTTCACGTCGAGAAAGAGACAGGACACGTCCTAAAGGTGCAGAATGGTTACAGTGACCATGAAGCCTGTAATTAAACAAAACCCACTACATCGGTTGTAGTGGGTTTAATCTAGTAAGCTCTCTTTTTTAGATGAAAAATATCTTCATCATGATCCATTAATTTATGTTGTATATATTCTGTCTTCTCATTTAAACTATCGAGTCCTTTTTTCAACTCAGCCTGGCCTTCTTTCAGGTCTTGTTGACCCTGTTTTAGCTCAACATGGTTAAGTCTTAATTCGTCATGACTGATTTTTAGTTCATTGTGGCTCACTCTTAACTCATCGTGGCTCTGCCTTAATTCATCGTGGCTCACTCTTAACTCATCGTGGCTCTGCCTTAATTCATTGTGGCTCACTCTTAACTCATCGTGGCTCTGCCTTAATTCATCGTGGCTCACTCTTAACTCATCGTGGCTTTCTCTTAACTCATCATGACTTAACCTTAATTTATCGTGGCTTTCTCTCAATTCATCATGACTTTGTTTTAGTTCTTGAATGCTTTGAGTGTTCTGATCAACCTTCTCAGATAAGACTTTCACTTCACTGTCTAGGTTGTCGACCTTCTCTTCCAAGCCACTAAACTTGTCCGACAACTCACGAATTTCCTGCATAATCATACTAAATTCTTTCGTTTCCAATTGAGGTCCTCTTCCCTTCAATTAGTATTCTAAACTAATTATACTATGGAGCCCCTCAGACATAAACAGTTAAAATTCGACAAAAACAGGCTGTGCCGCTTCATCTAAACAAGCCTCAATTCGCTCTCTAAAGTTCGCAAACGTCACCATATCTAACGCTTCTTGGATAGGGAAAAATCCGACCTCTAAACTTTCTGGACTTGTCGTGGGCTCACCACCGACTGCTTTACATAAAAATAATGTATTGCAGATCGATCGCTCAACGTTTTGATAAATTCCGCAGAACTTTAACACCTCGACGTCGATACCTGATTCCTCTTTCGTTTCTCGTATGGCCGCTTCTTCTAACGACTCGCCTTCTTCAACTTGACCACCAGGCATCTCCCAACCTCGCCTAGGCCCTTTAATCAATAACAACTCATTGTTCTCATTTAATACAACCGTCGCGGCCGAAACAATATGCTTCGGTGGATACATTTCGGTTCCCCCTAATCCTATGTATGAACTTTTTGATCACTACTAAAACCGTTCTCGATATACTCTCGAATCTTCTTCCATTCCCCATTCTCTTGACGGAAGGTTTCGGTGAATAATAAATTTGAGTTCGTTAGTTTTCCGTCAATTTCAAACGTCACCCAAAACACGGCGACACCTTCTTGCTGACTATTAATTACGGTTAAAACATCCTCGAAGTACCATTTAGGATTACGGCCTTCAAATTGTTTGTAAGCCTGAATCCAACCTTCTTTGGAACCCTCACTTCCCCAGTCTGACACTTCACCATCTGGATTAGCCCAACGAACCTTAAGCTCATCAGAATTATGCGAAGCTATTCGATTCGCATCCGTACTGTTCCAAGACTCACGATACTCTACTATAAACTCATTGAAATTTTTCAATAGTTCCATTACACACACTCCTTGATCTACTTCTACATAATGGAAACAAATTCCTTTATCTACAATGAGCCGCGTTTGGTACTCTAGGCTCCTAAAAACTCCTTCAACTGATGTTCCATGCCTTTCACATCTTGATACCCTTGATGATACAAAGCAGTTAACTTATTTTTATTCCGCTCAACCCGACCGACTTTTAACTTTTCAGACGGACAGATCACAAATACGTTGCCTTTTTCCTCTTGATCAAATATGTAGTCCGTTAAGTCATTGTAGACCTCATGACGTTTCTCCATCGCGTCCAACAACCCAGGAAAGTCAGCATACTTCTTTCGCATATACTTCATAAACGACTGAGGCTTTTTATAATAGCCACGGTTACGCGTTAAAACGACCACGTTCTTCGTATTACCATCCTTCTCAGACTGCTTAATTGGAATTGGTGTAGCAATCCCGCCATCCATTAAATAGCGCCCATCAAATTCAACCATCGGCGCGAACATCGGAAGAGAACTCGAAGCCCGAAGCAACGTCACGACATCAGTTGGATACTCCGATTTTTTATAAAACAAGGCCTCACCCGTCACACAATCCGTAACGCCAATGACAAACTCTTCATCCGCTTCATAGTAAGCGTCAAAATCAAACGGCGCAAGCTTATTTGGTAACGTATCAAATAAAAAATCCATCCCGAAAATTTGCCGCTTCTTAATCCAGTTACGCAACGATAAATACTCTGGATGGTTCACAAAATCAATATTCACCGTCCGATTACGGTCAATCTGCCTGGATAAATAAGACGAGCCGTTACACGCCCCCGCCGAAACCCCTATCGTATATGGTAAGTAAATATTCTGGTCCATTAAGTAGTGAAGCACGCCAGCCGTATAAACGCCTCGGCTACCTCCACCCTCTAGTACTAATCCTGTTTGGTCCAATGAAATCCCCTCTTGTTTCTCTAAAGTTAGTTACGTAAATTTTCCCATTCGACGTCCTGTTCTTCAAGTAATTCCTCAACCAGTTGGACGGGGTTAATATCTTCCTTTGACTCATACGTTCCATCATGTTGAACCAAATCCTCATTTAAAGAGAATGACATGGTCTTATGCTGTGTATGTCGCTCTTGTACTTCAACCTCATATGAAATGGTGATTCTATATTTTGGGTGATCCAGAAGATTGTCAACTTCCTTTAATCTAATCGATTCAAGGCCCTCTAAAAATGTTTGCGCACCTTCTTTTTTCAGTGTTGTCTCAGCAACTCGGTCAGGGTACCTCGGATATTCCGGTTCATCTTCCTCAAACTTTGTCACTATTATTCCCAAGACCTCACCGCCATCCAATTGATCCTGAACTTTTTCGCCAAAGGTCGTATGTTTTTGAGTTTGAATAAATATATAAAGTCCTAACACCCCTATAATCGCGGTAATGATAAGTATGTTTTGCTTCATACGCTCCCCCTTTAACCCCAATAAAATTCAAATCTATTTGGCCTCTTTTTCAAGATTATCGGCCCGTTTTCAAATTTTTACGGCCCCTTTTTGAGATTTTACGGCCTGATTTTAAAAATATACGGCCTGTTCACAAGAATTAACGGCCCGTTTATGTCATGGCTTTCTCACCACATATGTAACTGCGTTTGTTTTTAAAGCATAGACTTATTCCCCTAACCACTACCGCATTTCCTCTATTTCAACCCCCTCTTCATCGAAGAAGGTTTCTAAAATTTCAACAGGATTGGCATCTTTAACTTCATAAGGTCGATTCATAAAAATCTGATCCTCACTTACTGACATCATTAACATGCGTTCTTGAAAATGATTATTGTTCACTTCCTTTTTGTAGGTCAACCGAAGCTGATATCTGGCATTCGTCATTATCTCATCGACTTTTGTTAATTCGAGTGAATCTAACTCTTCAAATAAATTTGAAATCCCATCAGCTGACATGGTCATATGTGAAGCAGCCACGTGATTCTCCGTCTGCTCATCAAAAACCGTCACATCTAGTTGCACAAACTCCGCGTTCTCACCAAGGCGTTTCTCGAGCTCCTCACCCATGACCGTATGTTTATCAAATTGAATAACTATGTATAAAGCCAACACGGACGCTAACACGACCGCAGTAATGATGTTTTCCTTTTTCATGTGCTCCTCCTACTCTACTGGTGGCATAGTACCATTTCACCTGCCGCAAACTCTGACGTTGCGCACTCCTCGTAATTTGTTTCATCTATCTTCTTGAATTTTATAGGCATGTAGTTGCCTCCTTAGAAATAGCCCCATTCAAAGACGGGGCCAAGATCACTTTTTAAAAATCTTCTGTGGTAAGTATGCGGATACTAAATAATTCGGTACGTCCACAATTTCACTAATTTTCAGGTCCACCGCAACACTTGATAAGGCATATGCTTCTTGGTCACTCAGCCCGTATGTTTCTGTTAAGTGTTCGATCATATATTCAACTGCCTTTTTCGAAGCCACCATTAGGTCATCACTATGGCCTGTCGTAACATAATAGCCTTGTTCATCCAAACCTGTTGTCAACGGACCCGGCGTGATAAAACGAGGCTCTTGAATCGATTTCCCTTTATGCAGTTTAAACTTTAACTGAATTTCCATTGGTGCTTCAATTGCAGTTCCACAAACCTCACCATCACCTTGAGCAGCATGCGTATCACCGACAGAAAACAACGCCCCCTCAACCCAAACAGGAAGCAACAAACGTGTCCCCTTGGTTAGATGACGAATATCCATGTTGCCACCATTCTGGCGCGGCGGCACCACACTATGTGCACCTTCATCAGATAGCGCAACTCCAATCGTGCCAGGAAATGGCTTTGTCGGAATCTCAATCCCATCCGCAAACTGAGCCTTATTCTGATTATCCAAATCCCACACCTTCAAATATGGATCTGGAAATTTATCGGCTAAAAGCCCAAACCCAGGAATAATCGCGGTCCATCCCCAACTCATCGTTCCAAAATGCTCAATCTCCACTTCAAGTGTGTCACCTGGCTTGGCCCCTTCAACATAGACCGGACCCGTCACAGGATTCACATTATCAAAATCTAAATTCGCCACATCCTCAGCCGATGATTTTCTAAACAACTGACCCCCAGATGCATCAAACACTTCAAAATTCACACTCACACCTGGCTGAACCGATGACACCGGCACTATACTTTTATCCCAAACCGTGTGATGGTGATGCGAATGGATCGTATGCTTTCCATGTGAATGCGTCAAAGTTTCATCTCCTTAAAATAATGGTTGTTGATGGTCGGTGAATTTCAATAAAAAAGGTTGTGGTGATAGAACTGCTGGAATACCCACAACTAAAAGTAATAATTGACCCAAAAAGTTGTCTGGTAGATTGAGTGCTATGAAGATAAAAAACATAAGTGGCAAAAATAGAAAGTATGTCTTTCTTATCGAATCAATCGTGACATACTGCATTTCTCCACAATCAGGACACTTTTTCTTCCAACCGAAAATAAACATTAATTCGTGCCACCAAAACTGGTAATTACAATTCCAACACGTTGGCAACTTCATATAATCACCTCTAGTTTAATTATACCATTATATGTAAGAATTTTCAGTTTTCTTACGTTAAAAATTTCACACAACACATGATTTTATCAATGAGCGACACTGAAGCTCTATTCACGTACACTTGACTGTATTTGAGTGACACTTGTCCCCCATTTCAGTGACAGTACTCTGCATTTGAACGAACTTGCATTCATTTCACCGACAAATCTATCTACTAAAAAGTAAACCCCGGCCTCGGCCGGGGTTTTGCCTCCTACTAATCTTGTATGACAGGTAACACGATGTGCGACGGGTAGTCTGCACCCTTGTAAATCTTTTGTTTCGCTTTGACTGTTTTTGTTGTATCAAAAAGCGTGTCCCCAGTATTCGGGTTCGGATCATACATCGGGAAGTTACTAGATGTCACCTGTAACCGAATGGAGTGACCCTTCTTAAATAGCTGACTCGTTGCCCAGAGGTCGATTTCATACTTGTAGATCTCATCCTCTTCTAATGGTCCATGAACGGAATCTGTTCTGATGATTCCTTCTGTTACGTTAATCGACGTTCCATCAGGAAGTACATCGGTCAACTTCACAACAAAATCAGTACTCACTGCATCAGTTGCCGCATAAAGATTAAACGTAACTGGTCCTGTCACCTCAAGGTCCTCATCTAACGGCGCTGTTGTGTACACTAATACTTCATCACGCTTCTCCACGTCGTTTTGTGCTAAAGGCCCTGTGTTGATCCCATGAATGAATAATGATGGTCCACCCTTTGTCGGAACCGGGTTTTCAGGGTCATAGATATAAGAATCACACATTAACTTATCAGGTTTCTCAAATGTCAACGTTTCACCAGCACCTAAAAACAACGGACGATATGTCGTGCGAGCTAATGGCCATTCGTACTCGTTACGCCACTCGTTTGCCCCCATCACAAATAATATAATAGGTGCACTCTCATCGAACACTCCACTCTCGTCACCTTTTAGCCATTGATCAAACCATTTCAAATGAAGTGATGTGACATCATCCACACCATCAATTAAGTCACCAGAGGCTTCGAGACCAAAGTACCGCTCACCAAAGTACGGGGTGAACACGCCATGCCCCCAAGGTCCAATGATTAACTGCTGATCACCACGATGATGCTTCTCTAATTCTACAAAATTATTAATCGTCGCTTGTAAAAAGCAGTCATACCAACCTGCCATATGGAAGGCCGGCACCTTCACATCATCAATAGACACACCATCTAAATCTGACAACTCACCATTAATATAAGTTTTATACAACTCCTGTAGTTCAGGGTGCTTCATCGCAGGTGGCCATTCTTTAAACGGAAAATGGCTATGCCAATCTAATATACTATTTAAATCCTCCACCAGTCTTTGAGAGGTTTTACCATACGTCTCTGAATCTTGCTTTCTTTTTAAGTAGTCTGGTGCGACTGAATCTAGAATCCATGTCTCAAGCTTTGCGAGTTCATTAGCGCCACCTCGCTTGGAAAAGTCACGTCCAATGTTGTGTCCTGTAAAAGCTGGGAAGATCGCTTTTAGTGATGGTGGTTGTGTCATAGCGGCTAACATCTGGGTAAAGCCATAATAAGATAAGCCAAACATTCCTACGTTCCCATTGCTATAAGGTAGAGAAGCTGCCCATTCTACAGAGTCGTAGCCATCTTCAAACTCTTGTGTAAAAGGGGTAAACTCTCCCTCAGAACTAAAACGACCACGAACATCTTGTATAATCACCACATAACCATTCAACGCCATGCGAATCGGGTCTATATAACGGTGCGAGAAGTTTGGTAGATTTTTATTGTAAGGAAGACGAGATAATAGAACCGGGTATTCCACGTCACCTTCAGGCCTATACACATTCGCATATAGTGTCACCCCATCGCGCAATTGACACGGAACATCTCGCTCAATAATCACTTGTTCACTCATTTAGAACCCTCCATGTGGTAAAAGGCCTGTATCAGTTAAGATACAGACCTTTTCTAATTAATTACCTAGCATTTCATCTACTTTATCTTGATTTTCATCAATCCACTCTTGAGCAACTTCAAGCTCATCTTGTCCATCTTCAATCTTCACAATCATTTCCTCAACATCTTCTAGAGGAATACTCCAGTTTTGTAAAAACTCATATACTTCTGGAGCCTTATCTTCTAACTCATTATTAGCTAAAACATGAACATCAGAAGGTGTAAAGTAACCATAATCATCTTCAATGACTTCAATATCTAACTTATTGAACATCGTATGTGGTCTCCAGCCATAGAAAATCACTGGGTTATCCTGATTGATTTCTCTTTGAGCTTGTGCAATCATACCACCTTCAGATGATGTAACAAGTTCTAAATCTAAATCTGCTTCTTCAATTAGCTCACGCATCATTTCAGTCGCACTTGCGCCTTCTTCAATACCATAGATCTTGTTACCAAATTCATCTTCGCGACCTTTTAAGTCACTAACTGTCTCAATACCTTCAACATAAGTTGGAATAACTAATCCAGAATCTGCATCTGCATAACTAGTTGCAACATTTTCAATTGAATCTTCATACTCAGCAAATTGGTTTTCGTGTGCTGGCATCCATGAATCCATAAATACATCTAAGTCGCCACGTGAAAGTCCAACGAATGTCGAGCTAACGTCAGCTTGAGTTTCCTCAACCTCATAACCCATGTCCTCAATAATAATACGAGCTACCTTAGTTGGAGGAACTGTACTCGTCCATGGTGTCACTGCAAACGTAATTGTGCCCTTCTCTTCAGCATTTTCGCTTCCGTCACTACTACCTTCTTCATCACTTGATCCACATGCTGCTAAAACTACTAAACTTAATGCCATTAGTGCTAAAATAAACTTTCTCATGAAATCTCCCTTTCTATTGTTTGTTTTGATTTATGCTCTACCTTGACCAAGTCCTTGTGTTATACGGTCAAGTACAATCGCTAATACTACAATTCCCAAACCACTGACTAAGCCTAAACCGATGTTGACACGAGAAATCGCTGTTAAAACCGATGCACCTAAACCTGGTGCTCCGATCATAGAGGCGATCACCGCCATCGATAGAGATAACATTATCGTTTGGTTAACCCCAGCCATGATACTTGGCACAGCTAAAGGTAACTGAACTTTAAATAGTAGCTGGCTTTTCGTTGAACCAAAAGCACGAGAAGCTTCAACCACTTCTTTTGATACACTCCGAATTCCTAAGTTCGTCATACGGACAGCTGGAGGTGCTGCGAAAATAAACGTCGCAATAACAGCCGGCACTCCACCTAGACCGAATAATAGAACTGCCGGTATTAAGTACACGAAACTCGGAAGTGTCTGCATGAAGTCCAAGATTGGTCGTACAACATTTTGTATTCTATTGTTCATCGCACTTAAAATACCAATAGGAACTCCAATGACTAACGACACAAACGTCGCTACTATTACAATCGCTAATGTTTGCATCGATTCATCCCATATACCAACTGAACCGATAAATAGAAAACCAATAATGGTAAATAGTGCCATGCCTTTCCCTGCAAACTTCCATGCAATTAATGCTAAAAGTAATGTAAATAATTCAGCTGGAATGAATAAAAGTAAATCGGTTACCCCACCAATAAAGGCGTTCAACCCTTTACTTACTGCATCAAACGTGTTGCTAAAAGTTGGTAAAAACCAACCATCCACAAACATATTCGTCCATTTTTCTAGAGGTAAGTAAAAGTAATCCATTAGTTCGTCACCTCAACTTTCTCTTTACCGAGAACTAACCCCGATAATATAGATACGCGAGATACGATCCCAACTAGCTTTCCATCATCTACAACTGCAATTGGGTATTTCGCATCTGCCGCTACACCAATTAAGTCATTTAACGGTGTTTCAGGTGTTGTCTGATGAACGTCCGTGTTTAGAACGTCTTCCATTGAGATATTTTCTTTATAAGCACGAATCGCATCATCAATCGTTAATAGACCTTTGAAACTGTCATCACGATCCACCACAAAGATACTGGATGCACCGACTTCTTCCATTTTACGTACCGCCATGCGTGGCCCATCTTTATATGTTGTTAACACTTCAGGCTTTCTCATAACAGTTGCCGCGTCTAATACCTTCGAACGGTCAACATCTTTAACAAAGTTGCTAACATAATCGTTTGCCGGATTTTCTAATATATCCTCCGAAGTACCTACTTGCACGATCTGACCATCTTTCATAATCGCAATTCGATCACCTAATTTTAACGCCTCATCTAAATCGTGGGTAATGAATAAGATCGTTTTATCTAACTTATGTTGAAGCTTCAATAACTCATCTTGCATCTCTTTACGGATAAGGGGGTCCAAGGCACTGAAAGCTTCATCCATTAGTAAAATATCTGTATCATTCGCAAGTGCTCTTGCTAAACCAACACGTTGCTGCATACCACCACTTAGCTCGTTAGGGTAGCTGTTTTCATAACCTTTTAAGCCAACATCTTCAATGGACTTTTGCGCTCTCTCTTCACGCTCAGCTTTTCCCACGCCTTGAATTTCTAGACCGTATGCCACATTTCCAATAACCGTACGGTGCGGGAATAACCCGAAATTTTGAAACACCATGCCAAGTTTTTGGCGACGCGTTTCAATCAGTTGTTCCTTTTTCATCTTCGTAATATCATCACCATCTATTAACACTTCACCGTCAGTCGGTTCGATCAAGCGGTTTACTAAACGAATAAGTGTAGATTTACCACTACCGGATAAACCCATAATGACGAAAAATTCACCACTCTTAACTTCAAAAGAAGCTTTGTTAACACCTACTGTATTACCTGTCTGATTAAGTATGTCGTCTTTTGAGTAACCTTCTGCTAACATCTTCAAGCCCTGTTTAGGATGCGACCCGAAGACCTTCGTTAAATTATTAACTGCAATTTTACTCATCAACATTCTCCTTTTATGTACAAGCAAGAAGGAGAATTACTTCCTGCGAATTCCGATAACTCTCCCTGCTTGTTTCGGTTTTTCTAAATGTTCATGCTCGTCCCAAACGTTCTCTACCTTTTCTTGAATAAAAGGTAGAAATGGGGCTGGCTTGCCTTCACCTTGATCCATGCCCATGAGCATCTGTTCACTTGTTGCGACTAATTCATGTTTTGAATTTTTCATAGTGAAAAAGGCATGAAGTCGTTTCGCATCATGGTCAAGCAATTGCCATTCCACGGTTAACGGTTCACCTTGATGAACCTCCTGTAAATAACATAAATGTGTTTCTAACGTAAAAATGGTATATTCTTTTTGCTGAATCACTTCTTCAGTGATGCCGAGATACCCCATTAAGGTATCAACAGCATGACTGAATACTTCTGCGTACGCGGCGTCATTCATGTGGCCGTTATAATCGACCCACTGTTCTTTGACGCTCGCATTATATTTAAAAGGGGGCATCATGTGTTTCACCTCTTAAGGCCAATAATCTTCAACTAAATCAATAAGTTTGACTAAAAATTCATTACGCTTACGTTCAAGTTCAGCGACAGAGCGATCTTCTGCAAAGCTTTCACAACCTGTAATGACACGTTCTTTCAGTTCATCAGTTAATTCAGGCGCTTCAAGCTTCGTCCAAGGTAATTTTAACGCTGGGCCAAACTGCTCAAGCATGTGGCGCATACCTTGCTCACCACCAGCTAAGTGGAACGTCATAAACGGTCCCATTTGTGCCCATCTAAGACCCGCACCATACGTGATGGCTTTATCAACTTCTTCCGTTGTAGCAATGCCATCATTAACGAGGTGCAACGCTTCACGCCATAAAGCTTCCATTAAACGGTCCGCAATAAAGCCTTCAATCTCTTTATCTATTACCATCGGCTTCATTTGCGCTGATTCGTAAATACCGTAAGCTTGATCAATCGTCTCTTGTGTAGTTTTTACACCACCAACTATCTCAACTAACGGTAAAATATATACTGGGTTAAAAGGGTGTGCGACAACTAACTTTTCTGGGTTATCTAATGTCTCTTGAAGTACTGTTGGCTTAATACCAGAAGTACTAGATCCAATCACAGCATCTGATTTTGAATTTATATCTATATCTCTTAAAACAGATTGCTTTAACTCAACACGCTCAGGAACATTCTCTTGAATAAGGTCTGCATCTTGAACCGCTTCTTCTAACGTCGAAACGAATGTAAGACGATTCTTTGAGGCACCTTCTTTAAGCCCTAGAGCTTCAACAGAGTCCCAAGCACGCTCCACTGTATCGCGAGTTCTTTCCTCTGCTCCTTCAGCTGGGTCAAAAGCGACTACATCAAAACCATTAGCTAGAAATCGTGTAATCCAGCCGTTTCCAATGACGCCAGTTCCAATGACCGCAACTTTCTTCGATTCACTTGCCATTCGTCTGACCTCCTATTTTCTTAAGTTGTAAGCCTCTCTTGCCTCAGCAGGAGTCATCACTTCAATATTGTTACTGTGCAGCTGTTTAACTGCTTGCTCAACTAACGATTCATTCGATGCTAGGACACCTTTTTTAAGATAAATATTATCTTCTAAGCCCACTCGAACATTTCCGCCTAAAATCGCTGCCTGAGTCACCATCGGAAGCTGCATACGACCAATTCCAAATGCTGACCAATGTGCGTTTTCAGGAATACGACTCTTCATATAAGAAATCGTCTCTACATCCGCCTCAGCTCCCCAAGGTATTCCTAAACAGAACTGATACATTGGATCGCCATCAACTAGACCTTCTTTTACTAACTGATTCGCAAAACGAACATGACCTGTATCGAAGCATTCTAATTCTGGTTTAACACCACTATCTTGAACTAACTTAGCCTGCTCTCTTAACCAATCAGTAGGGCTCATGTAAATCATGTTGCCGAAGTTCGTACTACCACAATCAAGTGTGCACATCTCAGGCAGTAACTCCCCAACAGGTTCATGACGTTCAGCAGGCGTTTGAATATCCGTGCCATCGCCACCAGCAGCAGGTGTATCAAGACTTGGAATAAAATCCCCGCCACCACCAGATGTAATATTAATAATCACGTCTGTTTCCGACTCACGAATACGATCGACAATCTCACGATAATGATCAATGTTATGGCTAATCCCACCTGTCTCAGGGTCACGAGCATGAACGTGAGCAACTGTCGCACCAGCTTTTGCAGACGCAATGGCCGACTCTGCAATTTCCTTTGGTGTCACTGGAACATTTGGATTTTTCGAAACTGTATCACCAGCACCAGTTACCGCTGCTGTAAGCATCACTTTCTGACTCATGTTGAAACCTCCTAATAATTAAGTGTGAAGCAATTAATTTAACTGCACCGTACGGACGGTTTTTTAATCCGTTTGTTACTATACCATCTAGACGGTTTATGTTCAACCGCAAATCGAAAATTAATTAGACTAAACAAAAATAAAAGCATTAAAAAAGCCCGCCATTAGCGGACTTTTAAGAATCTTATTATTAAATTAAAAAACTGTATTCGTAGTCTAGTTTTGTTCTTTTTTCTTTTTCTCAGCATCTAAATAAAGGTCTTGAATCCATTCATGAAGACGTTTATAAACCGCCTTCTTCTTCTGATCATCGATATTATAAAGCTCCAACAATTCAGCTAACCAAATCCCATCTGTGGCAAGTCGAATAATCGTCGCATCTATAGGATCTAAACCGTCATTCTCAATATTCGTTTGCCACTCTTCATACGCCTGGTATAGTGGTAACATCAACTTAGGATTAACAGCCTTCGCCGCAAGCAACCCCGCATGCATATCCTTATTCGGATAGCCCTGATTAAATGTTACATTCAAAAAAGCTCTTGTCCATTTCCCACGATCTAGCGGGTCATCATCCACATTCTTCGCAATCTTACTACGATAGTTATGAGCTAGATGCTCAACCATCCCCTGAACAAGCGCTTCTTTAGAAGGAAAGTGGTACAAAAGCCCACCTTTACTAATCCCAGCCTCTTTAGCAACTGCCTCTAACGTTAAATTAAATATACCTTTCTCACTTACGATTGACGAAGCCGCCTCTAAGATTGCGACCCTTCTTGATTCCTTAGCCAATGTCATCATCCTCAGCCCAAAATAATTCTACTGCTACGTGATACTATACTATCCAGACGGTATATAATTCAATACATACACATGAAAAAAATTCAAAAAAGTATATTATGTAAGAACTACTTAAAGCATAGTCTTGCTGTAAGTGCCGTGATTATGCAGAACACCATTTCGTTTAAACTTATTGTAACAGAAATTAATCATTACTTTCGCAAATTATGTTTAAATGCCATTAACAACTATTAAAGGAAGGAATATGGGCAGTTTATTGATTGTACCAATAGCCATCTTCATCACCCTAACCTACAAATTCATCAATGCTATCCAAATAAAAGAAACGCCCAAAGCCAACAACCTAATGGCTTGGACGTTTTACCTAACTGGCGTGGTTGGATTGATCTCTGTGAATGTCGTTTTTTAACGGAACTTCTCTGGCTTATCGACTTTCATCGATGACACCTCGCCACACTGACTACAGAACGTTAACGTCATGAAGGAACTCCCCATAACTTTATTCAAGGGCGTCACCGCAGTCGTCCCATTCCCCAATCTCCCTTGGTAAAACTCATCATTCCCACATTTCTTACAAACCTCGGACATACAGTATCCCCTCTCTTGGAATTTTATCGGTCGGTTTTGCTGATTTATCGGTCGGTATTTTCATATGTGCATTTAAAAGGATACGGCCCGTTTTCGAAAACTTACGGCCTATTTCTTCGACTTTATGGCTTGTTTCATCCACATCTCAATCCAACAGACCTTCCTGCTGACTGAATTTACCTTCTGATAATGGCAATTGGTAAAATCAGCACAAGCATAAAGCTCCTCAACCTAAATTTTTCCTTTTTACAACAAAGGATTACCACATAAAATAACGAACTAATTATTAATATAGGGAGTTGAAATAATGAAATTCTCCATCATACCGAAATCAGTAATTAATAATGAGGATCAACCTTTGAAGAAATCCCTTCTACAAACGATCAATACTGTTTTTGTCATTTTGGTTCTTGTCACAAGTCTTGTAATCCTTATTTCCTTAATGTCTGGAAGCTTGATATACACCTTAATGAGTTTGTACTGGTTTGCGGGGCTTCCGATTATAGAAAGTTTTGTGGACTTTCCAACTTACATAAACTTACTGATTAATATTGGGCTAATTCTTAGCATCTTATTTTTTAGTTTTTATATTAAGAATCTAAATAGAACTCTAGGAATTGTGTTATTTAGTTTATTTGTATTTATTATTGGTCTTTGGGTTGTGATGTACTTTATAGCATTAACTAGACTAGGTGGCTAAATTGATGATAAACCAATATTAAGATAAATAAACAAAACAACAGCCGAACCAACCGCAAACGCAAAGTAGTTCTCTTTTCTAGATTCCGAGTCTTTTTTACTCATATAAAATATTATCAACAAAACAAAGTTTAATGCATTCATCAATAATGCGTAGAAAATCACATCAAGAAATAGATTTGAGTGTGGGTCCGTCAAGCTCGCACCAAGCAACAACATTAATATGAAAAAGAAATGAGCTGGCAGGCTTGCTAAATTGGTTATTAAATAAACTCGTTTAATAGGAATGGTCAGCACCTCGCTTTACTTTTGAACTTTCACAACCTCACTTGTATCCACACGATATTTAAACGTCACGACTTCTTCCACGCCAGCTGGCACATTTACATTAAATTCAATCTCATCGCTTTTCACCTTTTCATACTCATGGCTTGACTCAACCATCTCCCAGTGTCGGTGACGAATTCGATGAACAATATTCATCGGCGCAACTTCATCTTTGTTATTTTGAACCTCGTATTGATACTCATAATATTCATAAAGTCCTTGCTTATAACGGTTCATTTCAAAGCTATCACAGACGATGTCAAACGCCTTCCCTAAATTAAGCTCAATATCGGCATTCTTAGGCTGATGATCAATCTCATCCTCACCAACCAACTCTAAACTACCATCTGCATCGTCCTCATCATAAACCTTCACCTTCCCAGCAGGAAACGGCATCCCAAGGTTTTGACTCTCACTATTGTGAAATTTAAGCTTAATATCGGGGCGATCGTCATAAAACTCTAAACGATAGTAACGCGTAAAAGGTACATCAGCCGCTTCAAACATCGTGATTTGCTTCTCTTGTTGGTTCTTAACCGTTGTCTTGTGTTGTAAGGTATATAAATGAAAATCTGAAAAGCTCTTCTCCATAATTTGAGGAGATGCATCATACAACACCCCTGGCTCATCAGGTAATCGAATCAAGTCCTCTTCTTCAACCCGATTCACATCGCCTGCAATGAGCTTCAACTGGACATTTTCAAAACTCGTCCCTGACTGATTATGTAGTAAAACCCATACCGTTAAATCAAACGAATCCCCATTTAAGTGAACAACGTAATTTGCTTTCCACCTTAGACCACCAGTCGTATAAGTTACATGAACCTCATCCACATCTGTTGGTTCGACTTCCCATATCAACGACGGCTTAATGATCAGCCCATTCGGTAATTTCGGTAAAATCAAATTCTCCTCTGGCGGATTTAACACGATTTCACCCGTCTCAAGATGTTCAAGCACAAGCCCTTGGTCCGCACTAAGTAAACGGTAAAATTCCCTATGCTTCGTACTTGGATTAACCACTTGAACAAGTTCCCCAATATATTTCTTAAGCAACTTCACCTTATCAACCAAATCATGGTCATAGTTCAGCTCCTTAATTTGAAGCCCATTAACAATAATCGAATCCGTCTCAATCTTCTCCGACACATCTTCAAACCGAATCTGTTTCTCCTTGTTATAACCCTCAAACGAACGCTTGTCCTTCACCACTGCGAAGTTTTGGTTATAAACCGTTAACGCTAAATCTTTAGAATCTTGACCTTTGGAAATGAACATCCCAGCACCTCCTATTACTTTCCAATTCCATATCAGAACAAGAAATCCTCTTTTTTATAAAAAAACTTGGAGCCTTTATAAAGACTCCAAGTTTGTCATTAATTCTTTGGTGCTAATTCCACACCTTGTCTAATCGCTTCAATTAGGCTTTTTTCATCCGCGATACCTTTTCCTGCGATATCGAAAGCTGTCCCGTGATCAACACTTGTTCGAATAATCGGTAAGCCAACAGTGATATTCACACCTGCATCTAGGCCTAATACCTTAATCGGACCGTGACCTTGATCATGATACATGGCAACCACAATATCAAAATCACCTCGAACGGCACGGAAGAATAGTGTATCTGCCGGAAGTGGTCCTTGTACATCAATACCTTCAGTTAGAGCACGTTCAACTCCAGGTACTACTTTTTCTTCCTCTTCGCCATAGCCAAACAAACCATTTTCACCAGCATGTGGATTAATACCACAAACAGCAATCTTAGGTTGCTCGATGCCAGCTTTCTTTAAAGTGTCATCTGCCATTTTGACAACACTATATACACGATCTGGATTAATTTGCTTAACCGCATCAATAATACCGACGTGTGTTGTCACATGAATCACTTTTAAAGAAGGAGCTGATAACATCATGGCATAGTCTTCTGTATCCGTTAACTGGGCCAAAATTTCAGTATGGCCTGGATACTTATGACCACCTAAATGCAACGCTTCTTTATTAAGAGGAGCTGTGCATATCGCCTGAATATCTCCTTGTTTAGCCAATTCAATAGCTTTTGCTAAATATTGATATGCCGCATTACCACTCTCAGCAGAAACTTGTCCTACTGGTAAGTCTGATGGAAGTAAGTCTAAATCAATACAAGGCACTGTCCCTTTAGCAAAATGACTATCACGAACATCCTCAACCGTTTGAATCGTTAAATCTTCAGCACCTACCACTTGTTTCGCATTTTCTAAAATTTTTGCATCGCCTATGACAAGTGGTTTGCACCAGTCATATACATCTTCATTCAGTAAACTTTTAATTATTATCTCTGGGCCAACACCTGCTGCATCGCCCATCGTAATTCCAACAATCGGTTTCTGATTACTCATCACGCTGTTTCATTCCCTTCAAGAAATTCGTGACATGAACGAGTGATTGTTCATCTCCGAATCCACCTGCTTTTGTCACAATCCATGTATCAGTTCCATCTACTTGAGCTCTCCCTAATGGTATACCCGTTTCAATCTCTTTAATAAGTTCTAAAACGGACACCCCTAACTCACCACACACAGCTTTCGCTGTATCACCGCCTGTTAGAATCATGTGATTGAGTGAAAACTTCTCTATAATCTCATTTGCAATCACGGCTAATCCATGAGAAATCGAATTTCCAACCTGTTCTTTTGTAAGACCATGTTTTTCTCTATATTGATTTGTCATTTCTAGGTTTTTCTCATTTGAATCTACATATAAAATAAAATCATTTCCCGCACTTAATTGATCATAATCAAAGTTACTTAAGACGCTTCCATCCAGTAAATCTACTGGGTTAATCTCTATATTTTGTACGCTATCTAATTTCAGTAATTCGTGAAGCTGTGTTTTGGTCTTTTGTGAAAGGCTTCCCGAAACAGTTAAAACATTAGCTGCAGAGTCAAAGTTTTTATACTCCGCGACTTCTCCTTCACCATCTAGTTCAAAGTCAATATACTCAATTAAACCAGCTGAGCCAACCCAAAGAACCTTTGAATCAAATGCAGAAAAAACGCCACTAATCGTTTGCAGGTCTTCATCGGTCTCTACATCACAAACGAACCAAGAGTGACCTTGATTTAATTTACTTTGAACACTCTCAACACCATCGCTTTTAGTGAACGATGTCAAACGTTCATTCCCATAAGGTTTCAATAATTCAACAATACGACTATCTTTCACCGGGGTTTTGGGATCACGACCAAATTCAGTCTCAGCAACAGGCTCACCATCAACATAATGAATCCCACCAGACGTAACCCTTTTAAGACTAGGGTAAGCCGGAGCAATAACAATAATGTCCGGCTTCCAAGCATCTTCTAATGCTGAGATTTCAGCACCGATCTGACCTCGCAAAGTTGAATCCACTTTCTTATATAGTTGATTAATTTGATTGTCACTTAAAAAGGATACCGTTTGCTTAACCACACCATAAGCATCTTTCGAAGAAATTGCTCTGGTGTCTGTGTCTATGATGGTGACTTGAGCTTGAGTTTCTATTCGTTCTTGCGGAAGATCTACTAAAACTTGTGTAGAATAACCTTTTTTACTTAACTGAATGCCGGTGTCATTCGCACCCGTAAAATCATCCGCAATTATTCCTAGCTTTTGTTCCATAATCGTCACGCACCTTTAAGTTGTACTTTCTGTTTCTCCGTTGTTAAATTCAAATCCCTTTTTCTCTAGGCGCTTCACTAAGAAGGCGATATATAATGGTAGTAGAATCGCTGTTGTCACCGTTGATGCCGCTACTTGAACCGTTGCAATATCTGCAAGTGGAGCAAACGAAGCACTAGCTGCTGCAATCGCTGCAGGAGTTGCAACCGCATTACCCGCTGTAGAACCTTCTGAAGCCCCAACGATTGGATTCCATTTTAGAGCTTTGAATACAAAGTAACCAGCTGTACCTGTTACGAATACCGTTAGTAAGCCTAAGATTACTCCAGCTAATCCACCTTCCAGAATCGCTGCATAGTCAATTCCCATACCAAGCGCAAACGCGAAGAATGGTATTAACATTGAACTACCCTTATCTAAGAATTCACGCATTTCTTCATCTAAGTTACCTAACACCATACCTATTAAGATTGGTAATAAAACCGCGATAAATGACACGATCGAGAACATGCCATCAACGAAACCCATCGCACCGAAGATCGATAATGCAACCATCGTTAAGAATGGACCATCGTTTAAAGCTAATAAAGAATAAGCTGCACGGTCATCTTTATTACCATACTGACCTACTAATGCTACATATAGTCCACCATTACTGTTTGTCATAGCTGCAATAACCGCTACTGGCGCAAGGCCTAACCATAGACCATCACTTCCAGCAAACATATAAGCTAGTAAACCAAACACAGCACCGACTGCCCATTTGGTTCCTAATAGGACTCCACCTTTAGCTAACGAAACCCCAAAGGATCTTAAATTAATTTGCGCCCCTGTACATAATAGGAATAACGCAATCAATGTTAATGCACCATTAACGAAAAGTTCCTCAGTAAAGTTTCCGATTCTTAATAAATCCGGAAAGAATGTGTTAATTGTTGCAGCCAATAGTAATGGCACAACCATCATTCCACCTGGAATACGTTCCAATGTTGCTTTAATACGCATATATACGACCTCCAATTATCATAAAAAGTTATATTAAAACGCTTTCAAAAATTATAATAGGACATGATGTTCGAATTAGCAACACATTATCGTCAAAAAATTTTAACAAACAACAAAATTGTTGCATTATTAAACACTTCAAAACCAAAAATATGACGCAAGCTATTATTTGTTTAGCTTACGCCATAATGTTGAACGGTTAATTCCTAATCGTTTGGCAGTTTTAGATTGGTTAAAATTCTCTTCTTCTAATACCGACTGAATAATTCTAGCTTCAATCTCTTCTAATGTTCCTTCAAGAATTGGAAGCTTTCTAGGGGCTTGAGTCTTCTCCTTCAATTTTGTTTTGACAACCTTTTCATCAATCACATATCCCTTTTCTAATAAAACTAGGTTCTTTATAAAAGCCTTTAACTCACGTACGTTCTCTAGCCAGTCACCGTTTTGTAAAACCTGTATAGCCGCATCACGAATCTTGACAGGCTGGACTCCTAAAGACTGATGAAACTCAGTTACAAACAACGTTACCAATCCCTTAAAATCCTCCTGACGTTGTTTTAAAGAAGGAATATAAACTTCCACTAGTTGATCCTCTTCCAAAACTAATTCACCTAACCAATTAGGTTTAGAAGAAAATACGATTCGGATATCATCGTTTAGTGACTTATAAACAAATGTTTTCATTAACTCTAATTTCCTTGCCTTTTGTTCATAAGTCATATTCTTAAAATAAACCGTCTTTACATTCGAACTTAATACCCGACTCAAATCCTCAAAGGTACACTGTTTAAAATCAACAACCGCAATCAAATTAGACGGATTCGTTTTATAATGAATATACTCCGCAAACAAGCTCTTACCCGTGCCCGGTTCACCCGATAATACAAATAACTGATGCTGCGACACGCTTTGGTCAATCACTTTAATCGCTTCATTCATTGCATCACTTTGATGGACTAGTTTCGGCTTCTGACTCACGGTCTTCACTCGAACACCATCCAACCGATTAAACGTTGTGACATTCAAAGAAAGCGACAACACAATGAATGACTCATTATTAATCACAGAAGTCGTGGCCAGCACTTCAATTTCTTGTCCACCCTTACCTTCTACAAACGTACTGATTTCACCATGTGTTAATGCTTGTTGAGCCAAGTCATTTAATGTTTCCTCTTTAAGCGGATTCTTATCAAACGAATTCCACACTTCATGAATGATACGATACTTAGAATTCATTAAAATGAGATTTTCATCATGCTTTTTCAACCGTTCTGTTAATAATTCAATTCGAGACATATTGAACTTATAATATTTATATTGATTCTTCGCTTTGTTAAAGGCACTATAAATCGCCTCACGCCCTGACTGAATGAGAACCCCTTCCATGCCATGACGATTAGCCTCTTCTATCGTTATAACATCCCCAAGAATAACCCCGTAACCCTCTTCCTTTAAACGAGGTAGAAGCGTTTTAACATCATCAGCCTCTTCAATTGAAAACACATCAATCGGATACTCTAACAAGTCAGCAATTGACTGAGCACCTATTGTAATATTAGGAAACCCAACTAAAGCCTTCTTGTCACTAAAGTCTTTAGCCAACGTTAAAATACGAAGAATATCATATCCAGATATATGTACATCTACAACCGGCAAGGACACCGATTTGCGTATCATCTGAGCCGTTCCACCACGACTGATGATGATCTGATAACCGTCCGCTTCAGCGCGTTTCGCAATTTCAACACCATCTTGAAGGTTACCCACTTCAAGACTAATATCTAAATCTGTTAGATCAGCCTGACACTCTTCTACTAACGGCACCATCGCAGGGTAAGGCGCAATAAACTTAACCTTCACTCTCATCATATAACCCCTAACTACAACTATTCTAAGTTAAGGAAACCATAATGTGATGCAAAATGCAATTGTCAGAAGTAAGGATCTACTCCACCTTATCATTAAAATACTTCCGATCTTCCTCTAGTTGTCGTTGAATCTCTTCAGGGAGGAACTGCTCCATATAAACCTTTAACTCTTCTTTGCGCTCTAATCGAATACTTAACGGAGCTGCAAGCCACCACCAAACCATCGAGACAACAAACGAAATATAGCTAAATACTACAACCGAACGATCGTGACCAGGGTTTCCATTTAACAAATACACCAAAAACACAGCCATCATCACAAACATGATAAAAAGAGGCTTCTTCCATTTAAAAGCCGTTACAACCTGAAGCACCTTATAAGCTTTCTCACGTCGAACATGAAATAAAATCAAACAAACAAGCGTCACCACAAGAATAGACCAGATTAACCCGGTTTCTATGTAAATCCTAAATAACGGTATGATTCCATAAAAACCTAACATCATGAACATCGCATAGGCCACTAGGTCGTTGTACATCTTGACCCGATATCGGTAGACATTAATCAACAACATCATCACGATTACAACAGCTAAGCCTATCAGCATATTAACCTTCCATAATGTTAGGTTCTCAGATGGGAACATACTAGAAAATGTCCCGAATAGTAGATTCATAAACACTAACGACCAAGCACGAGTGTTTTTAATGGTAACGCGTTTATTATTATTTTTCATGGAATCATCCTATAGGTTTTATATATTTTTATTACAATATATTCTTATTCGCTTTAGGAACTAAATAAGTTGACTCACTCATCTCTAATATACTTAAACAACTTATACTCAACCGGTTCTTCTAGCAACAAATTCATATGAACAACCGGAATTTCCTTCCCGTGTTTATCCAACATACGATCTTCTACTACAGTAGATTGATCTGGTTTTGCTCTACCTAAATAATAAAAATCCTTACCTTCATCGTCATCTTTTTTGATGAATATATGGATATCGAGTCCATTCTCTTCAGCTTGTATGATCTTCTGGACTTCTTTGGATTTTAATGTTCTATTACTACGCGTGTACCATTTGAAAACTTCAGGACTAATTAATTCATCGCCATAATCGATACTAGATTCAACGTCTTCCTTATGATAGGTCACAAATATTGGACATGTTCCGTGTTTTACTTTATAGCCATATACTGTGGAGCTTTCATCTTGTTCCCAATTTAAAAGCTTACAAGCATCTTTTCTTGAGTATTTTTCATATAAAGTAAAAGGTTCATCGCAGCGGTACCCTTTTGTCTTCTCTTTTGACGTTTCTAAAATGTCCAGTACTAATTTTTTGAAGTACTCATTGTTGTTAATAGCCCTTAATATTCCGGGGTTAAGAGTAAAGGTTTTTCCGTTATATTCTATGATTGAATCTCCACCGTACTTTTTAATATCGTTACTCTTGAAAAAGGATAAGCTATATATACTTTTAACAGATTCAATTAAGTCGTCATCTGTCTGACAACCCAGCTCATAAAGTCTATTAATATAGGCACTTTTATTTATCTCACCATTTCTTATTACTAATTCAAGAAGAGCTATTTCATGAAGCCGTTTACCATTAATCAATTCTTTAGACAACATGGTTAACACTTTATATTCGTGTATGTCTATAGGTGGCAGCTCCTTTTCTTTTACCTTTAATAAAAAATCATAGTAATTATCGTATTTATCAACTATTACTTCTGGATCAATAGAGTTGTTCTTCCAAAAGTCGATTAAATAAGGAGTCTTACCCAATTTGTTCTTCAGTTGTTTAAACTCATCTTTTAATATTTTTAGTTGTGATAAATTTTCATTATTAATAGAGTCATAGATTCTTTTCTTAGCAACCTCTTCAAAGTTAATCGTTGACACACCAGTAATGTAACTTGTATCAACTGTTTTACGCCTTATATTATCCTTGTTTTGCGAACGATCCCCAGAGAGGGCAACCGGAATTAAGTAATTCTTTTTGTAATTACCAATAAAATCAATAATTGTGACAAACTCTTTAGTATCATGCTTTCTCAAGCCGCGACCTAATTGCTGAACAAAGATTATACTCGATTGAGTCTGTCTTAACATGACCACTTGGTTAATACTTGGGATATCTATACCTTCATTAAAAATATCAACCGTTAAAATGTAATCTAACTCTTCATTTTCCAGTTTTTCAACACAATCAAGTCGATATTCTTGTGAATCATCTCCCGTTAGTGCTACCGTTCTTAAACCTCTGTCATTCAATAATTCAGAAAGCTTCTTAGCTTCATCTTTTCTACTACAGAACATTAAACCTCTAACTTTCTTACCGGAATACCCATAATAGTTAACTTTATCTAGTATGTGGTCAACCCGCTCATTAGTTACAAGTTTAGCAAGCCGTGTTGTTTCATCAATTGTTTCACCATTAATTTCAAAATCCGTCACACCAAAATAATGAAATGGACAAAGCATATCCTCTTCCAAAGCTTCTTGTAACCGTATTTCATATGCAATGTTGTAATCAAATAACTCATAAATATTAAAATCATCTGTTCTCTCTGGAGTCGCTGTCATCCCCATCAAAAACTCTGGTTCAAAATAATCTATGACTTTTTGGTAAGACTTCGCACCTGCTTTGTGTACTTCATCAACCAATATATAGTCAAACGAACTCGGGTCAAGAGATGTTAAAGTTTCATCTTTAGAAATCGATTGAATCGTTGCAAATAAATATCTAGCATTAAGGTCCTTGCTTGAACCACTTAAGAATCCGTAATCCTCGTCTTTACCACCCAATATTGTTCTAAAGTCCTCTTTGGCCTTCTTTAAAATCTGCTCTCTATGAACAATAAATAGCATTCGCTTTGGCGCATATTTTCTTACATCAAAAGCAGATAAAAACGTTTTCCCAGTTCCTGTTGCTGATACGACTAATCCTTTATCATGCCCAGCATCTCTTACTGCTTGAATCTCACTTAATGCAGCAACCTGCATTTTATTTGGTTTTATTTCCATGGATTTCTCAATTGAATTAACTTGATAAGCTTCAGGCAACTCTATGACTTTATCAACATACTCTTCTTTGGACATAGGTTGATACTGCTTCTCATAACTTTCAATCCACTTATTTGTTAATGGTTGAGCAGAATTCCATATCTCCTCAAATTGGTTTTTGAAGTGATTAATCAAATCACCATTATCATAAGAAGTTAGTTTCACATTCCACTCATGGTTAACCTTCAACGCTTGAGCTGTTAAGTTTGAGCTTCCTATGATCAGTGAGTGATACGAGTCATGCTCGAATATGTACCCTTTCGCATGGAAACCTTCCACATCTGTTAGTCGCACCTCAACATTAGTAACTTTTAATAATTCTTTAAATACTTTTGGTTGATTAAAGTGTAAAAACGTAGATGTGAGGATTTTTCCATTTATACCTTTTCTTTTAAGGTCCAGCAGCAATGATTTCAGTGTTGCTAGACCACTTTCTGTTATGAAGGCAACAGAAAATATAAACGTATTACAGTTCTCTAACTCCTCATGAAACGTAGAAAGAACGCTTTCTTTACTCTTTTGATTATTTATTAATAATTGCGGTTCATATCTATTCGTACTCTTTACATTCCGATCAATAAACCCTTTTCTTAAAGAGCTTTCAATATCTTTAATCAATTCCTCCATTGCAATATCACCCTCACAAACCTAGTACTTTTCAATTATAAGTTGATCCCGTTCAATTTTCTTTATTGCTGGTATATCTGCAGGTGCCCAGTCCAATTTAGAGAGTTCCTCAGGTTTTAACCATTTAATACTTTCATGTTCTGTTAAAATTGGTTCACCACTAACAAGTTTGCAGTAGTACGTGGTTAAATGGACAATTCCAAAATCATATTCATATACCGTATGTTCAACCTTTTCTCCTATTTCTACTTCACATTTGAATTCTTCATTAATTTCACGAATCAAAGCATCTTGAGGAGACTCATTTTTTTCAATTTTACCACCTGGGAATTCCCACTTTAATGCTAGGGTCGAGTCAATCCCCCTTTGTGCGCATAAAATTTTCCCATCTTTTATAATTACTGCCCCAACCACAAATATGTCTTTTTTCATTTTTATTCCTCCGAACTTAATTAGCAGTTAATACCTTTTATTATTATAACAAAATGTGAATATTAAGATAAAACAACCATTTTTCCACTGTTTTACCGATTTCAACCCAAATTATGTTAAAATAATGTCAACTTATGTTAGAAGGTGACGTTTATGGCACAGACCGTACCAGAGGTAATTAAACGAACAGCTACAGCTGGTGAGCGTCTATTATTTCATACATTAAAAAATTACTTACCAGACGACTATCTGGTTTACTACGAACCTGAGATTCACGGCAGACGACCTGACTTTGTCATTATAGGCCCTGATCTTGGGTTAATTGTGCTTGAAGTTAAGGACTGGACGATAGGAACGATTGTCCAGGCGACGAAAGACGAATGGACTATATTTGGTAAAAATCAGCAACAAGCTTTTGAGAAAAACCCATATAAAAAAGCAGAAGAATTCACTTTCCATATTATGAATTTCTTAAAACAAGATACGAATCTTATCCAAACTGAAGGCCGCAATATGCATAAGCTAAAATTTCCTTGTGGGTATGGGGCTGTCTTTACACGTCTAAATACGACTGATATGACAAAGCATTCTTTATACAACGTGATCAGTCCACAATTCTGCCTGGCACGTAATGAAATTGACCCTGACAATGAAGATTTTTCGGAAGAAGTGTTAATTGAGAAGATTATTAATATGTTTAAAATTCCATTCAGGTTGCGTGAACCTTTGAGTAACGATGATATTAATGCCATTAGAGGCAACCTACTCCCTGAGGTTAGGATTAGTGCTGACTATCGGGAGCCTGTACCACACCAAGACCAAATTTTACTTTCAATGCACAATCTTAAAACGATGGATATTCACCAAGAGAATTACGCGAAGAATATTGGGGATAAAAATAGACTTATCCGTGGTGTCGCTGGTAGTGGTAAAACACTTATCCTCGCAACTAGGGCAGCCTTATTAGCTAGGGAAAACCCTGATTGGAATATCTTAGTTCTGTGTTACAACATTTCACTCTCAAGATACCTTCAACAGCTGATCGATATAAAAGTCCAGGAAGTGCAACAAGAAGGCAAGCAAGCATCTCTATTTGAATCAGACGAAGAACAGACATCTGAAGGTAAAATTGACGTTTATAACTTTCACTCTTTACTTAAAAACAAGCTTAGGGTTAGTGAACAACAACTACCGAATTTAATCGAAACGTTAAAGTCGAATAACCAGCTCATAGAAAAATACGATGCTGTGTTAATTGATGAAGGGCAGGACTTTAAACAAGAATGGCTTCAGCTTGTGAGTTATCTCTTGAACCCTAGTACTCAGTCCTTACTGTTAGTAGAAGACCGAGCCCAGGAGATCTATAAACGAAAACGCACTTATGTTCAAGACACCGGACTTAACTTTCAAGGACGATCTAAAATCTTGTCGATTAACTATCGTAACACTCAACAAATTGTTCGATTTGCATGGGAGTTCTATAAAAGAAATTCAACTCTTAAAGACAAGGTTGTCGAGCAAGGGTTTGAAGGCGAGATCATAGCACCAAAAACCACACCAAGAAAAGGGCCAGAGCCATTCATCTATCAAGCTAATAACTTTCAAGACGAAATGCAGAAAATATCACAAATCATTAAGAAGTTACACGAAAAAGAAAAAGTCCCTTACGACGAGATGGTCATCTTATATCGCGTAAAGAGGCTATCATCTAAGGATTATATTGGAACCATCCAACACACCTTAAAACAACAAGACATTCCACACTACTGGATCAGCGAAAATCCAGAATCTAAACGTAACTATGTCAAAAACGACCAACAAGTCAAAATCAGTACTATTGAATCCAGTAAAGGACTCGATTTCCAAGCTGTGTTCATCGTCAATGTTGATAACATGCCATTCTTTTTGGAAGAAGATGAGAACAGAGAAGCTTCACTGTTGTACATCGCAATGACCAGAGCCCATAAATACCTGTCGTTGAGTTATTCTGGCGAATCAAAGTTTACGGAGTATTTGGATGAGATAAAAGATGAGATGAAGAAGGAAAAAAGGGATAGTGTGTGAGGAGAGATTAAATGCCAATCTATAACAAACTAGTTAGAGATAAAATCCCTGAAATTATTGCAAAACAAGGGTTAAATTATGACACTCGAATTCTAAATGACCAAGAGTACGAGAAAGAACTTAAGAATAAGCTAACTGAAGAAATGAACGAATACCTTGAAAGCGAGGATAACAACTCTTCACTAGAAGAACTAGCAGATGTGTTAGAAATTATTCACTCGCTCTCTCAAATACACGGCGGATCGATTGATAAAGTTGAAGAAATCAGAAAACAAAAGGCTAAAGAGCGTGGTGGATTTAAAGATAAAATATACTTAATCGAAGTTAAAGATTCATAACCTTAAAACAATGACTCCAAAAAAGCTTTTGGAGTCATATTATTTATTATTCAATAGTTCAATTCGTTTAATCCATGCGGAAAACCTATCACGGTTCCTATCAAACCATTGATTACATAATATTAGTTTTCTTTCTTTTATATAATAAGGTTTAGAGTAGTACCTAGAATATCCTTTGATTATTCTGCGATCATTGACTGATTCACCATTTTCAATTTCACGGAAAAATTCGTAGTTTATACCGAAAACGTCTTTAGAATACTTTAGATCTTTGAGATTATCAATCTCTTCATCCTTTAATAGACCTTGCATTATTAATTCATCTAGCTTACGCCTCACAAAGTTCCCTACTTTTTCCTCATTACCATCATTCATATTTTGCTCTAAGCTTATTTCATCATTTTGTCCAAATAAATTGTACAATTGCATACTTCTCATAAATAACTCTGATGTATCAGAAATTGAACTTTGGTGATCTAATACCTTATTAAAAATTTCTTCCTCAAAGTCATTGTTTATTATTAATGAGAATTCATAGGAAAGATTTAGTGTAGCAAAAAAATCATTTAATTCTTCTATACAAGGAATCAATAGCTGATAAGTTGCTTTATGAACCTTTGGTGATGCAAAGATGATATTAGCTTTACTTACATTAAAGAAACCATAGATAATCATAGCGCTTCTTACTAACTTCTTTAATACTCGAGCAACAGTCTTCTCCTTAGATCCATATTGTAATCCATTCTCATGAAAAGCAACATCTATTCCATATATATTTTCAATGCCATCTTTTATTTCAGTTCCTATAGCATCAAGTTCACCTTGTTGAATTAACTGTAAATAAGAGCTGTTTTTCTTAAACAAGTCCAAGTTATATTTTTCTGTAAAAATACGGTCTGTTTCTTTCATTATGTATTCTAATGCTTTCTCATTACCTAACTCCCATGAGTTAATTGATGGCTTCCAATTTAATTGCACTAGCTGACAGTTCTTTTCATGTCTTAACCATGAGAGCATTATAGACTCTCCAATATCTACCTTCATAACTAGACCCCCGTATTATTTATGAATAGGTTCACCCTCTATTAGGCACCCAAATCTCATCAAACCCATTTTTAATTGAATAATCATATAGCAAAATAATTTTTTTATCTTTGTAGTTTTGAAGCACTTCTTGTTGTGACTCTTGAACTTTGTTCTTTAGTTCTTCGTTACGATCTATGATTAAGCTTAAATAACCACGCTCAGGGAGCTTATCACGTTTTGTGTTATTACAACTTCTGCAAGAAAGGACTAAATTCCAAATTTGATCTGATTGTACAAAGGACCACGGTATGAAGTGGTCCACTTCAGTTTGACTATTCTCTTTGGATAAATCTTTTCCACAATAAAAACAACTTGATTCGAAGTAATGTAATAAGATTTCCTCAAACGGTTTAAGAGAACTCCTCTTCGCAACCGTTTCGACCTTACCCAATAAATAATTAATATTAGGTACTTCATTTAGTTCTTCAATCATCTTAGCCATATGGTAGTTTGTTAGGTTAACCAATAAAAGTTGATATCTCATCATAAATTGATGTACTGCTTGTTTCAATTTGAAATATTCTCTCTTGTGATCAAAGGCATAGAACTGACCATTTGTGTCACCATACAAAGCTCCAAAGACATTGGTTTTCATCGTAGACTTTATCTTGGAAACTAAACTCAATTGAAGATCTGCATTTAGCTTATCAAAACTAAACTCATTAGGTATTAAATGTTTCTTCTGAAATTCCAATATGTCGGTTACGGCTTTAGCATTCCTAGTTCCTCTGTTTTGCTTCACTAAATCATGTTGAACGACTAAATTCCAGTAAACTTTCGTAAATCCATAAGCCAACTGATCATAAGTTAGTTCATAGTCATCATTAATTTGATACAAGTTTTCGATAATTGATTTGATGAGAGCATACTTATAAGTAGATGATTTAGCAGACTTTGGTGAAAGTACAATGGTGAAAATCCTCCAAATCTCCTCATCTGTTAGGTATGATTCATTCAATTCTCCAACTTTTAATTTGTGGCTCATAGTATCACTCACATTTTCTATTTAAATTATTACCTGGTAACTTTTGTAGTAGATATTTCTTATTTTACCAACACTTTAACAATTATCAAAAAGTCTTCTCAAACATATAGTCTTTTCTCCCTAATACAGTTATACTAATATTTGGAATAGTTAGCAAATATTATTTCGAGGAGCGAAAGGGTTTTGAAATCATACATAGACCGATATTGGGTATGGATTTTGTTTGTTGTGATTGGAACTAACTTAGCTTTCTCGATTGTGTCTTATTTCCAAGAAGGTAAAGAAGACATTTCCTACCTAGTGTTCGCATTCATTGGGTTTTTAGGTCTTTTTTCTTTATTAATTATAGATTATAAGAAACGAAAGGAAGAGCGTGATGAACAAGGTTAAGAAAACAGTTTTGACCACATTATCCATCTTAATCTCCGCATGGATCATTTATGCTCAGCATAACGCCAGCGCTCAACCCCATGAAGCTGTACAGAAGGCTGCTGATCAAGAAGGAATCCAACTACATGAAACAGCTATTACACATCTTGAGGATGATTATGCGTATACATTGTATTACACAGAGGATTCGTATGGTTTTGCATTGTCTGAGAAGAAGATGTTTGGTTGGAAAGTAGTGAATTTCGTTGAAGGTTTACCAATTACCGAAGCACTAGCGAACAATGGTTATTCGTTTAGTAACGGCATCATGCATGGCATTGTGACATCATTTGTTTCGAGTGTTGAAGTTGGCAATCAAAGTTCGAATATGCAGTCGGTACCTGGGCATAGCTTACGTGTTTGGTATAACGTGAATGTGACACCAGAGGATGTTGAGAGGATTAAGTTCTTTGATCAAGATGGTGGGGAGTTTTAGCATATTCAGAAAGGATGATATGAATGAGTGAGAAAATGATTGAACGTATTGATGCCGTCTTCTTACCGGTTTCAAATCTAGAAGAAACATTAGCATGGTATCAAGAGGTTTTTGGATTTGAACAAGTTTGGCGTAATGAAAAAATGGTTGGACTATATATTGGAAACAACGTCGGTTTCCACTTAGTTCAAGTATCAGGTTGGGATCCTGATGATCGTTATACACCTATTAACTTCGCAGTTAAGGACGCCGACGATGTAAGACAACAATTAATCGATAAAGGAGTTAAAGTCTCCGAGTGGCGTCAAGGCCAACCCAAACGTTTTGATTTTTGGGATCATGCCGGAAATACAATAAGTCTAATAGAGTTATAATCGAGGTGAATTCATTGAACAAAACCCTATTACACCTAGAAGGGTTAATGGTATTCGTTGCTAGTTTGTACATCTACTATCAACTTGATTTTAGTTGGGTAATGTTTATTGTGTTACTGTTAGCACCTGATATTGGGATGCTTGGTTATTTAGTTAACCAGAAAATAGGATCAATCACTTATAACTTATTTCACACTTACCTTGCTCCAATCTTATTGATCGTGATTTCCCTCATATTTTCTTCATCTGTCATTCTAGCTCTTTCAATAATTTGGGTCGCACACATTGGGATGGATCGTGCAGTTGGGTACGGGCTTAAATCCCCTAATGGATTCAAGGATTCACACTTAACTAGAGTTTAGGAGTGTTTAAATGAAACGCTTTTTACTTAGAACATTCACATTCATTACCATTCTTATTCATTTAGTCATCTTTTATTTTTGGATTTTCGATTGGACGAAACTCGTTACGAATGTAGGGCTATCCGTCTGGGGTGGCTCTATTCTATTAGGTGCGATGTTGTATTACATTGGGCGTGGTAAAAGTAAGAGGTTTATTTTATTAACTACGCTTATGACGATTTTCCTAGCTACAATGGCATTATTTATAGAAATGATTACAACTTCGATGCCTTAGTTAAATACTTAAAGGAGAGATTTATATGTTTATAGTTAATGTGGAAGGAGCTATTATTTACAATGAAAAATGGCTTATAATACAAAGAAGCCAAAAAGAAGAGCACGCCGGGGGATTACTATCTCTGGTTGGCGGTAAGTGTGATTTAGAAGGAGAGTCCTACGACATACTAGAACGAACCTTACATAGAGAAATTAACGAAGAAATAGGAATTGATGTCGACATACTCAACTATGTAACTAACTCATCTTTCACTACTGATACTGGTCTTAACGTTGTAGATGTCGTTTTCTTATGCAGACATAAGTCCGGTGAACCATATGTAAAAAGCCCTGACGAAGTTGAGAGTATAAAGCAAATGACAACATCAGAGATCCTTTCTCATCGTAAGGCACCATATTATCTAAGGAGGAATCTTCAGCTAGCGGATCAATCACTTAATTCGAATAATAAATAATAGTGTTTAAATTTAAAAATATCGTAATCGTATTCCCTCACAGATAAAGCCATAGTATATAAGTTGCTCCAAACACATTTAATAGGGAAGCAAGCGCAAACAACGGTACATACTTCTCCTTTTTCATTTTAACCATCTCAATTGCTTGAACACCCATTAACAGACCTAGCGACCAATGCATGGCCACTTGAATTGGAGTTATAGCCATCTTGAAAAGTATTAAGAATATAAGGGATAGTGTTGCAAAAGCAATAGTTGAAATCGTTAGTATTATACGTGTAACCTTGAATGGGGAGATACTTTCACTAATTTCGAACATTAAATCACCTACTTAAGATTTTTAAAAAAAAATTCAAGAGCTCATCAAATTCTTTAATGACATAATCATATTCATCGACTTCTCCAAACCCATATGCTACATAAATAAATGGAATACCTGCGTATTTGGATGCTCTCAGATCTCCTTCTGTGTCCCCAACATAAACAGGATTCTTTAAACTATTTCTCTCAATAACCAACTTGATGTTTTCTCCTTTTGAAAGTCCAGTCCGACCCGGATTCTCATAATCTAAAAAATATCTATCTAGTTTATGGTACTTATAGAAAGCCTCAATATACCCTTCTTGACAGTTACTCACAATATATAACTTATATTGCTGCGATAGTGTGTCGAGTACGCTTTCCACATTTTCATATAACTGACCACCATGTTGTTCCAAATACAATGTTTCTAGATCACAACACTCTTTTAATCTCTTTTTTCTCTCGTTTTCACTTTTATACGGGAATAGAATTTTACCTATTTCTTCGATTTGAAGGCCCATTGTCCCTTTAAAATCATTTCTCGTTAAATCACCTTTCAATTGTTCATCTTGGTTAATTATTTTATTCCATGCAATTAAAACCGTATCGATGGAATTCCATAACGTGCCATCTAAATCAAAAATAATACTGTCCATATATAGCCTCCAATTACTCCAAATGATATGCTCAAAAAACTATTCAGGGGCAACGAGCTCAACCTTAATTCTATCAGGATCTTCGAAATAAACAGCGTAATAGTGCTCTCCACCAGCAAATGGATGTTTATCTGGATAGAGAATCCTTATCTCCTTTTCTAATAATTTATTGGTCATTTCATCCACTTGTTGTCGTGACTTTGCATGAAAGGTTAGATGATTAAGACCTACTCGACATCTATGGTACGAGGGGGCTTTAAATCGATCTTCCACCTTAACGAAAACGATATATGTTTCTCCTAGTTTCCAACTGTGACCTTGCTCCCATTTTTGGTAAGAGCTATATCCTAATTCCTCTAGAAACCAACCCCAAAAGTCAGTTGTCTGCTTTAAATTAGAAACGTAAATTTCTATGTGGTGTAGCAATAAGTAATCCCCCTTCTCTCTATATTTTATTTCCACTTAACCTTACTTAGTGGTTTTTTTGGCCCAAGGTACTTTATATGAGATCAAATATGCTAATGAGGCAGAAATGAACGCAATAAGCAGGGTTAATAGACTATGGTCATACCCTCTATTAATAACTGTTTCATTAGACAATGCTGCACTTGCCTCCCAGGCCTCTGATATATCAGGAGCATAAGTTAAAGTAAGAAACATTCCTGATATAACTTGAATGATTAAAAATAACAATAGAAAACTAATAGCAAATACAAAAAAACTTTTCATTTTTTATCCCCCCTAAAAGCTACGACTAATGAAGTCTCCTTGAAACTCTATTGCATCCCTCGCTCTAATTCGCTGTATTTCACCCAATTCATCAATTGGAAACCAATCATAATCAGAGTGTTCGTGACTAAGCTTGATTTCCTCGTCTTCAGGAAGTGAACAACGGAACATAGCAACTTGTGAGTTGTTAATACTATGATAATAAAAACCAGTTAAAGTCATAGATTGCACTTCTAAACCAAGTTCTTCACGACATTCACGATATAATGCCTCATGAATAGTTTCTCCTGGCTCAACACTACCTCCAGGAGTGCTCCAACCTTTATTTCCATAAGTACGTTTCATTAGGAGCATGTGACTTTCTGAGTTTAAGATCACGGCATGAGCCCCGAAACGATATGTATCATGGTATGCCATTTTAATCACTTCCTCTTTGTTCTCGCAAAAATTGTGTTAAGAATAAAGAAAAATCCTACCGAAGCCATAAAAAACATGATATTCGCTAAACTCGATGGATAATTTAGAAATCCGATCATCAACAGTAAAGCGAGTAATGCAATTTGATAAGGCAATTTAAACCTATTCATCATTATTCTACCTCTTCCCAAGCTATCTTCAGTTATGCAGGACATTTAAAATAGATGGAGTAACCATAATAAAGTTCCCTTATCGAGTGTCCCCTCGATTCTTTTGTTGAATAATGTAAAATCCCAATGCAACAAAAAGTGGAATCGATATTAGATGAATGCTTATATTTAAGATGGTGAGATTCGCCATCAAGGAATGTTCACCCCACTCTAATAATACTCGCCATGACAGCCCCAATACGTTTAACAAAAAGATTGTAAAAAATATAGTGACTAATGAAGTTTCACTATATAAACCATAAAAGATTACAGAAGATAATACATAAATGAATATGATTAATGCAATATACAAAAAGTCGTTTAAACTAGTAACCGGAAATGTTAAGCCCCCATACAAAATCAGCAGGGCATAATTAATAACTAAGAACATATTTCTTTTATCAGCAATTTGGTCTAATAATGATTGATTCATTTCATCACCCCTACAATCGTGGCTCACCATATATTTAAGTATTCAATAAAAGCGGTAAGCGTTAATAACAGAATTAATATAAGCATACTCACTATAACCCATGTGTAGTAATGCTTCTTCCCTATCGCAACCTTATAAATAAACATCATTAGAACAATAACTAAAGCCACTCCACCAACGATTGGTAAGAGTAATAACCAACTCGACATCGAATCTTCCTAACGTTGTTGCAACCTATTTCTGAACAATAATTTGTGCAAATCACTTTTAATTTCTAGTGTTTGATTCTGATCGACTACCTCAATAATAAGTTTCTAAGCTTAATTTAGCTCTTTCTCATAACAACGGCATTCATGCACCCTCTTAAACTTCGATTTAATATCATCAACCTGATCACCTGAGTAATGCGCAAAACCTTGTAATAATTTAAAGTTTGGAATTTTAGCAGTAGTTGCAGCTTCCGCTTCTTGACTACCACCTATAAAAACATGGTAGTAAGAACTAACCTGATTAAAACCTCTGCTCTTGTACCAGTTATTCACCCACTCATCGTCTCTAGTCCAAGCTTCAAGGTAATCAATTCCTCTGTTTCGACAGATTGATTCTCCTGCTTCTAATAGCTTAGTAGCAATTCCTTTTCGTTGATGGTCTGGGTGTGTGGCGATGTGCCAGATCATTCCGCCAATACCACCTACCCCGGTACAAACATCATTTTCTTTCTTTTCGTATTCAATATCTAGTAAACCCACAACCTCACCATTATTAATAGCAACCAACTCAATTGATGGGTTATTATAGATTTCTTTTTGATTTAAAACATTATCAAAATAAGCTGTATTTAAGAATGACAACACTCTACACCTTAACCAGCCCACCTCGTTGCTAGAGTTATATTCTCGGATTTCCATTATATTAGCTCCCCTATTTCAATCCGGTTTCCATCTGGGTCATTTAAAACAGCAATCGAGCCCCAATCGAACGTTAACTTTTTATCATTAAATTGAACACCACGTTTTTCTAACTCCTCAACAGTAGATTCTAATAATTCAACATCAAATCGAATTACCGTTGGGTTTTCATTTCTTAGTTTCTCTTGATTAGAACCTACGCCCCCTTTTTCAACCATTAAGTAACCTGTCGGAAGTTCAAATTTTACAAGTGTTTCTTTTTCCATTGAAACGTTTAACTGTAGTACGTCTCTATAAAATGAAATGCATTCATTGTAGTTTTCAACAAATAGGATTAAACCAAATTCATTAAACTGCATGTTGTTCACTCCTCATTTATCTCTTTAAGTATTGGTGGGAGCTCATTAAGCTGATTGATCACGTAATCTGCATCAACACCAATCCACTCATCACTTTGCTTCCAACAGCTCAACATCCCTATATGGCGTGCGGCTTGAATATCTTTTTCAGGATGATCACCGACATACATACTGTCATGTGGTTTCACATTTAATTCGTTGAGTGCTTTATAGAATATTTCTGGATTCGGCTTCTTAATCCCTTCTCGCTCCGAGATTAGGATGGTGTTAAAGTATCGTTCAATTCCGAGTGCTTTAATGTTATTCAGTTGAAACTGTTCTTTTCCGTTGGTGATGATTCCTAGTAGGTGGTTGGTGTTCACTAACTCATCTAACATGGTGGTTAAGTCTTCAAAAGGAATGCAGTGGCGCTGAAATTGAGTGATATAATCTTCAAGGAGATCTTCCCAGGTTAAGTTCGTAATGTTAAATTCATTCACTAAAACTTGATAGACTCGGTCCTTCCAGACATATCCTCGTTCATCTAGCTCTATGAATCTATTTATATATGTATCTTTTGAAATGTGGCCTAGCCATTGGTGATATAGATCATATTGGTCTTGAATAAAACTCTTAACCGACTGGTCTCGATTTAATAACGTGCCATCTAAGTCGAATAGAACTGCTTTTATCATTTATGTCCCCTTAATCATTCAATAATTTTCCAACTTCATTTTACCATAAAAAACACGTGAACTCTCCAAGAATTCACGTGCAGACTTTATTTAGTGTTGACTTTGTCTAACCTTGAAGCCAGCGCTTTGGCCAACTCTTTCATACCATGCATTTGGACTTTACTTTCGGCATCAGCATTATAGTTCGTATTGGTATTGATGTCGTACGTATACAACTCACCTTGTTCGTCGCGTATAAACTCAATCCCTGCAAAGTTAATACCTTGAGCTTTTAAAAACGTTTCATATTTTTCGATGATTGGGTCATCGAAATCATTCATAATCTTAAATTTTTCTCTCGTATTTTCCGTTGTGGTGCAGAACTGGTCATCAATCGTGCACGCATCAGCTGGGCACAATTCAAAACCTTCTGATGTATCCACTCGCACGGCGTATAAGAACTTACCGTCAATAAATTCGCACCTCGTGATGGTCGAATCAGGTGATTGAATGTACTGTTGAAGCAAGGTCACGCCATCGATTGGCTCTTCGAAGTCCGGCCCGTTGACGTACTCTTTTAACGCCTCAACACTATGGAATAGCTGAACGCCAAGTCCTTTCCCTGCACGATTATGTTTTGTTATAAACGGTTTTTCCATTTGTTCTGAGGCTTGAATTAAGCTTTCTTTTCCTACTGTAACGATGGTTTTAGGTGTTTTGATGCCATGTTGTTCTAAAGCTGTATACTGACGAGCTTTGTTTATTTCAAGGTCAAGTGCATGAGTACCATTTAATACAGTACGACCATGGCCCTCTAGCCAAGATAATACAGCCATCGTAAGCTCTGGCGCAAACCGGTGACCTCTTGTATGAGATGATGCACTCATTCGATTATAGAATACACCTTCTGGCGGTTCTTTCGTTAAATCCACATTCCCTTCATTGATAAACCAATCCTCGTACGGGACGTTCAGTTCATCTAATGCTTCAAGCAGTGGCTTCGTCCAATCATCATTTTCATGAATCACATATATTTTTTCACTCATGGTGCGCCTCCTCGATTTCTTTTAATTCCGATGTGATTACTAGTATATTAAATTATTACGCATTTTGAAAATGATTGAGCTTTTAAATTATGATTAAATATTTTAAACTATTCAGTTTATTACCTATTGAGTGAGTTTAATATCTATGTTAATATGTAATTACGTAATAACGTATGTATAAATTAAGCAAAACTGTCGATGCTAGTTTGAAGGCAGAACAATGAAATGAGTGTGATTAACTTGGCAAAGGAAAGTCGTAAGGTTGTTCAAACAGGCAACAGTTTAAGTGTTGGCTTACCCAAATCCATTGTCGAACAATTAAACATTAAACGTGGAGATGAATTTGAAATTGATGTAAAAGATGATCAAATCATTTTAAATAAAAAGCGTAAGTGGGAAGAAGAGTTTGACAGTGAAATAGTTGAAATGCTTGCTGAAACCTTTGAAGAGCACGAAGAAGTTTTTCGCCGATTAAAGGATCGATAAATGGGCATTTATTATTTAAGAGCCAAAGACGTTGCATTAATTCACTTTATGGTGATGAAAAGATACGGAGAAGGAGAGCAAGCAGGTATAAAAGACGATGGATTACTCGAATCAGCTATATATCGGCCACAACAAACACTGTTTGAAGAAGATGCATATCTAACGTTATTTGAAAAAGCATCCGTTTTATTCGAATCATTAGCGCGTAATCACTGCTTTCATAACGGCAACAAGAGAACCGCTTTAGCGTCACTTGATGTTTTTCTAAAGAAGAATGGGTACAGAATCATTAGAAATGATACTGTTAACGAGGAAATCACAGTACAAATGGCAGCAGGTGAATTAACCATTTCTGATATGACAGAATGGCTAAAAAACAACACTAAACCTTATAGTTAAAAAGACTACCATTTAACGGTAGTCTTTTTGTTTATCTCATGACAAATTTTGTGAATTTTATGATAATATGTAACACATAAATTCGTTTCTAGAAAGTTGGAGCATGGTGGGAGAAGACAAAGATGAGGACATTTCTGTGGATGAAATTGTGGCTGCTTGCCAAGCGGCACACATACACGATTTTATTATGACGTTACCAGATGGCTATCAAACCGTTATTGGGGAGCGTGGGATTACGTTATCTGGTGGACAACAGCAGAGAATCGCTCTAGCACGGGCGATTGTTCATCAACCAGACGTACTATTATTAGATGAGGCAACGTCTGCTTTAGACCTAGAAACTGAGCGAAAAGTTCAGAACGCCTTAGATGAGCGGATGAAAAACGGTATCATGATGGTCGTTGCCCACAGGTTATCCACAATCGAAAATGCTGATGTGATTTATGTACTGGATAACGGTAAAATCGTTGAGTATGGGTCGCACGTCGAGTTGATGAATGTTCGCGGCGTGTATGCTAAACTATATGAGCAGAATATTGATAGTGTTGGTTGAGTACCAATATGTTGATCAAGTGGATAAAGTTGTTGATAAATATAGAAAACTTGTTGGTATTTTATAAAAATATGTTGATAAAACGGTGAAACTTGTTGATAACATCGTATAACCTGTTGATAGTCTTAATAACTTGTTTATAACTAACACCAAAGGAGCGCCAATATGATTAAACTAGTGAAAAACCTTGTGGATCATGTGAAACATAATAGAATCGTGTTTACCACTGATAGTACCAAAGAGATTTCCTTCGTCAAAGCTAGATTACGAGAAGAAGGCATCTCTTGTCGTGTGGATGGGTCAAAGACACCTAGGATGACTAAAAATAAGGTTGAATTGTATATTAAGGTGAAAGATGAGAGTTATGATCGCGCGAAAGAATTGATTCGAGAGATGGATTTTAATAATTTATAAGGGTATGAGTAGATATGAAGTTTGTTTTGGTGTTTGGACCACAAGCCGTTGGGAAAATGACGATTGGTCAAGAGCTGTCAAAGTTGACTGGTTTAAAGCCTTTTCATAACCATATGACATAGAACTAGTGAATAATTTCTTTGATTATGGAACCTCAGAAGGTAGAAGACTCGTTAAATTGTTTCGTGAGGAGATTTTTAAAGAAGTGGCGAACAGCAAATTAGATGGATTAATTTTCACTTATGTTTGGGCATTTGATCTTGAAAGCGAATGGGATTATGTTAAAGAAGTCTCAGAGTTGTTTGAGTCAAAAGGCGCACTGTTTATTATGTGGAACTTGAGGCTGACTTAGAAAGTAGATTAGAGCGAAATAAGGGTTCAAACAGGCTGGAACATAAGCCATCCAAGAGAAATATTGAATGGTCAGAGAATAATTTACTCAAAACGTTGGAACAGCATAGATTGAACTCTCATGAGGGTGAGATTCCTTTTTCAAATTACCTTAGAATCGACAATACGAATTTAAGTGCTGTAGAAGTAGCTCAGATGATTAAGGACGAATTTAACCTATAAAAAACGCTTGGAAGGATTACACCTCCCAAGCGTTCTTTTTACCCCAACACAGCGCGATCGCTTTCTATTTGTTTGCCTCGGATGCGTTGGAATTCATCAAGTAAGTTTTTAATCGTCAGGTTCTGTTTTTCTTCCCCTTTGACATCAAAAATGATTTGGCCCTTATCCATCATGAACAAACGGTCGCCAAGGTCAAGCGCTTGTTGCATGTTATGAGTGACCATCATCGTCGTAAGGCCGAACTTCGCCACCACATCTTTCGTAATTTCTGTGATAAGCTCAGCACGTGATGGGTCTAAGGCTGCTGTATGTTCATCAAGCAAAAGAATATATGGTTCCGTGAACGTTGCCATAAGGAGCGATAATGCCTGACGCTCCCCGCCTGATAAGAATCCAACTTTGGCGTTCAGTCGGTCTTCAAGGCCTAAGTTAAGAGTTTCTAGGTACTCCCTGAAGTGGTCTTTTCGTTTTTTGCTAACGCCTGGGACGAGGCGACGTTTTTTATCCCTTGCGTAAGCCATGCCTAAATTTTCTTCAATTGTCATGGATGGTGCAGTTCCAGCCATGGGGTCTTGGAACACACGTCCAACCATTTTAGATCGCTTATACTCAGGCATATGCGTCACGTTTTGGTCGTTAATATAAACCTCGCCGACATCAGGTAGAAGGCTTCCTGACACCACGTTCATTAGTGTCGATTTCCCCGCTCCGTTACTGCCGATTACCGTGACGAATTCGCCTTTATTTAATTCTAAGTTAATCCGTTGCAAGGCTTTCTTTTCATCTGGCGTGTCTTCGTTAAACGTCATGGACACATCTTCTATTTTAAGCACTGGCTTCACGCTCCTTCTGTTGGACTAAGGCGTTGCGCTTGGCTAGTCGACGTTTCTTTTCTCGTTGTGCTTGTAAAATTTTTGGTGTGACAAGTGCCGCGATGACTAGAACTGCGGTAATGAGTTTAAGGTCACTAGATTCCAAGAAATCAACTCTTAATGCGAGTGTGACCACAATCCGATAAATCACTGCACCTAAGATCACCGCAAGCGTTACTCTGGCGATGGTCTTTTTGCCGAAAAGGGCTTCACCGATAATCACAGACGCAAGTCCGATCACAATCATCCCGATCCCCATGTTCAGGTTTGCGAAGCCGCCTAATTGACCAACCAAGGCTCCGGATAATGCAACTAAAGCATTGGATAATCCGATTCCAACAATAATTAAGAAGTTGGTGTTTGCTGATAAACTACGAATCATCTTCTGGTTATCACCAGTTGCGCGAATCGCTAAGCCGACTTCTGTTTTCAAGAAATAATCAAGTGCAAATTTTATTGCGATAGTTAGGATGGTCATCACGATTAAAATCGACCAAGTCGTTGGGACACGGTCTGCACCAAAGAATTGAAGCATGCTGTTTAAGGCAGAGTCGATGCCTGTTCCTGCCCATAATGACTGGATTTGGCTGACTAAGGTTGATTCGTTTAATAATGAGACGGTTGGTTGTCCCATAAAGCGTAGATTGATAGAGTACAGTGCAATCATCATGAGGATTCCCGCTAACAGGGCATTAATTTTACCTTTTGTATGGAGAAGTCCTGTTATACAGCCTGCGATAAATCCAGCTAATGCTCCGATTAATGTTGCTAGAATTGGCGATGTACCGTTTACTATTAACATTGCTGATATGCCAGCACCAGTCACAAAGCTTCCATCTACGGTTAAATCCGGGAAATCTAGCACTCGGAAAGATAAGTAAACGCCTAGTGCCATAATGGCATAAATGACTCCTGATTCAATTGCACCAAATAATGCGATTAGCATGACATCCTCCTTTTCGGCCTATGTATATTAGTAAAGCAGGCCAGGGCCTGCTTTACCTTTTATTCTGCCGTCTCAACGAATTCTGCTTCATCATCCCAAGCGTCGTTCCATTCAACACCTTGTGCTTCAGCTGCTTCTTTGTTAATAAATAATTGAATTTCAGGTGGATACTCAGGTTTAATGTCGCTAGGTGATTTTTCACCTTTTAAGATTTCTGCAGCCATTTCACCTGTGCGGTAACCAATTGTATGGTAATCAATTCCGAATGTCGCAAAACCACCTTTGGCAAGTGAATCAGGTTCACCGACAATTAATGGAATGCTTTGGTCATTCGCAACACCGACTACACTGTCTAAAGCTTCAACAACTGTGTTATCTGTCACGATGTAAAATACTTCAATTTCACTGACTAATGATTGAGCTGCTTGTTGAACTTCTGCAGCATTCGCAACGTTACGTTCAACAAGAGTTAAGCTAGTGCCTTCAGCAGCCTCCTTCACATCATCAATTTGCGATACTGAGTTAGGCTCACCTGCGTTATAGATTAAGCCAACTGTCGCGCCTTCGAAGTGCTGGTCAATAAACTCGACAGTACTTCCAATCGCATCAGGGTGTAAGTCAGATACTCCAGTAATGTTTTCTCCCGCTTCATCCATAGACGGTACTAAGCCAGCATCAACCGGGTCCGTTACCGACGTATATACAATTGGAATCTCACTCGTCGCATTCAACGCCCCAAGTGCACTAGGCGTTGAGTTTGCAAAAATTAAATCTACATCATCCGCAACAAAACCATCTGAGATTGTTTTAACATTATTTTGGTCCCCTTGAGCACTGCTGAAATCATACTCTACATCTAATCCAGCATCTTCTAAAGCTTCCTGGAACCCTTCATACGCGCGGTCCAATGACGGGTGCTCAACAATTTGAGTCGCTCCAACTAAGAACGTCTCCCCATCACCTGAACCAGAACCGCCTTCCTCACCACATGCGGCAAGTAGCCCCATGCCAATGGCAGCCACTCCTAAAAACTTGAACATTTTTCTCATAAATGCTCCCCCTCATTTTTTAAAAATTAAAATGAATCCTCTGGCTCGTCACTCAAGATGTTTAATATAAGATGATTCTATATTCCTAGTGAAAACTCCTTTTATAAATTCTTATTATTCAAAAAATTTAACTTAAAAAATTTTGTATAGTTGGTGCTTTCGGGCGCACTATCGACAATTCTGCGCTCTCTATCAACAGTCGGGGCTTTCCTATCGAAAATTCTGACCGCTCTATCGACAGTCTGGGCTTCCTTATCGACAATTGAGTGCTCTCTATCGACAGTCGGAGCTTCCTTATCGACAATTCGGGGCTCCTTATCGACAATTGAGTGCTCTCTATCGACAGTCGGAGCTTCCTTATCGATAATTCGGGGCTCCCTATCGACAGTCAGAGCCTCCTTATCGACAATTGAGTGCTCTCTATCGACAGTCGGAGCTTCCCTATCGACAATTCAGAGCTCCCTATCGACAGTCATAGCTTTTCTATCGACAATTCAGGTCTCCCTATCGACAGTCAGAGATTCCTTATCAATAATTCGAGGCCTCCTATCGATTAATGATAACGACTCCCTAAGCCTTCACCTTCTGTCGTGGTGGGGCTTGGTGAATCGCTTGATTTGATATGGCTTCGACGGCTTCTAACAGTCCTTCGTTCATACTTGGGTGTGCATAGTTCGGGAAGGTTAGGTCCTCAACTTTGGCGGCCATTTCTAGTAATTGAACAAAGGTACTAGATAATTCTATGGCGCCAGCCCCGATCATATGAATGCCCAACATAATATCTGTATTTGGGTCGCTCAGAACTTTGACCAGACCTTCTTTTTGTCCAGAAAGCATGGCGTAGCCGTTTCCGCTTAATGAAAATTCCCCGACTTGGTAATCGACCGCTTCTTCCTTAGCTTCCGTTTCGGTCAAGCCAACTGACGCAACGGGTGGTGTTGTATGGATGATTTTTGGTAGAAACGTTAGGTCGACCTCTGGGTGTCCGCCTGCAATGGCTTCGGCAGCAACTTTTGCTTGTTTAATCGCTTTAATCGCAAGTGAGGGTCCATCTGCAGTCACATCCCCGACTGCGTAAATATTAGGGTTCGTTGTCTCGGCCAACTTATTAACGATCACATGACCACTTTCTGACTGCTCCACGCCAAAACGCGCTATCCCTAAATCTTTCACATTCGGCTGACGAACGCCACTGGTATATAAGTAGTCGGCTTCAATCGAGTGCTCTTTACCTTTTTCATCCACTAACTTCACTTGTACATCGAGTTCACCTTCGCTAACTGTTAAATCCGATGCGCCTTTAATGACTTTCACCTTTTTCTTCTTAAAAACGCGGAGTAATTCTTTTTCGATAGAAGGATCCAGACCAGTCGATTCTGGTAAAACCAACGTAACTTTGCTCCCAAATGTTGAGTAGCTTGAAGCGACTTCAAACGCTAGCTCGTCACTTCCGTAAACGACTAACCGTTCAGGTAAATCTCCTAAACGATAGAGTTCATCTGATAAAATGACTCGCTCTTTTAATTGAGATAATTCCCCCGGTAATATTGCGGTACTGCCCGTAGCGATAATCGCTTTCCTAAATTGATAGATATCAAATTGGTGGCCGTTTTCGACGCCGATTTTATTTTCGCTTGTAAAGGTTGCTTTGCCTTGTATGACTTCGACTTGATTGCCGCTACACAAGGCTTCAACCCCCTTTCGAAGTTGGCTCGTAATCTTATCTTTATAGTTTAATAGCTGACTTAAGTTCAATTGGGGTTCATCAATCTTAAAACCTAACTCCTCCATGTGAGGGAGCTCCGATTTTTTACGAGCAGAGTAAGCCCAAATCTTTGATGGGATGCAGCCTCGATTTAGGCAGATGCCCCCAAGCTGGTGTTCTTCGATTAAGGTTACGTTCAGTCCTAATTGTGCAGCGCGGATCGCGGCTGTGTAACCACCTGGTCCGCCCCCGATAATGACGAGGTCGCGTTCTTCAATCATTTCTCCGACTACCATTTATATCATCTCCAGCATAAGTTTACTCGGGTTTTCTATTAAACTCATAAAGCGATTTGTAAAGGCAACGGCTGTTGCGCCATCTGCCACTCGGTGGTCAAACGACATTGATACGTTCATCATTTGGCGAATGACGATCTCATCTTGGTCATTTACAACTGGACGCTTTTTCGTTTTATGAAACGCGATTAGTGCAGTCTCTGGGTAATTTATAATTGGTGTTGCTCCTGTGCTTCCAAGTGGGCCGACGTTACTCATCGTGAACGTACTACCTTTTAATTGTTTCGGCGCTAGCTTGCCTTCTTTCGCCTTTTGGTTCAGCTCTTTTATGTGATCATGTAGTTCATGAATCGATTTTTGATCCGCATCGTGCACGACTGGTACAATGAGCCCATCTTCCACATCAGTTGCAAGCCCGATATGATAGTCTTTTTTCAATTTAATGGTTTCGTTTTCTTCATCTAGTTCGGCGTTAAATACTGGGAAGTCTTTTAATGCGAAAACTAACGCTTTGACGAAAAAGGGCGGGACCGATACTGAGATGCCGTCAGCTTTTAACTCTTCACGAAGTTCCATTAAGCGTGTAAGATCAACTTCATCAAAGTGTGTGACATGTGGAATCGTATAGAGTGATTTCGTCATTTTAGTGGCGATTTGTTTACGGACGCCTCTAAATGGAATTTCATCAGGCTGCGTCTCTTTTACGGGTACCTTCGTCGTCTCCTCTACCACAGGTTCTTGGTCTTGATTCATAAATTGGTACACGTCTTCTTCTGTGACGCGCCCTGACGGATCGGATGCCGGAACCTGTTCGATATCGATGCCGTTCTCACGTGCAATTTTTCTTGTATAAGGTGTAGCTAGGACTCTATTAATGGTCGTCGTCATTCGTTTCCTCGTAAGTTCCTTTGTGGCAGTAGGTGATGGTGTCTCCTCTTGCACACTTTCTTCCTCCTGACTCGAACCGCCTTCACCTTCTATTAATAATAGAGTGGTCCCGACTTGAACCGTTTTACCTTCAGACACGACGATTTCTTTAATCGTTCCTTCCCCAGGTGATGGGAGTTCGGCCACCATTTTATCGGTTTGGACTTCAACTAAAGGCTGGTCGGTCTTAACCGTATCGCCTTCTTTGACGAGATAATGGACGATTTCGCCTTCCGTCATGCCTTCTCCGATATCGTGTAATTTTACTTCTAGCATTCTAGCATCCCCCCTTTAGAACTGGACTGCTTTCTCAATACTTTGTAAAACGCGCTTAGGCGTTGGCATGTAATGGTCTTCTAATGCAAAGAACGGAACTGGCACATCAAAACCTGTTACGCGCTCAATCGGTGCTCGCATATATAAGAACGATGTATCGTTAATGACAGATACGATGTCATTGCCCAAGCCACCTGTTGAGTGAGCTTCATGCACAATGACACAACGACCTGTTTTCTGTACAGATTCCGCAATGACGTCACGATCAAGTGGATACAATGTCTTTAGGTCTAACACCTCACACGTGATACCTTGTTGCTCAGCTTGTTTCGCTGCCTGCTTAGCAACTGGCACCATCGCACCCCAAGCTATGATCGTAATGTCATCGCCCTCTTGCAACTTTTCGCCTTTGCCAATTTCAACGGTATACTTGCCTTCAGGAACATCCTCACGATGAGCGCGATAGCTTCTCATCGGTTCCATAAAAATAACCGGGTCAGGGTCCTCAATTGCTGAAATTAAAAGCCCTTTAGCATCATAAGGCGTTGCTGGACAGACCACTTTCACCCCTGGCATGTGGGTAAACAGCGCCTCAACACTATCTGAGTGAACTTCTGGTGCGCGAATTCCAGCTCCATATGGGGCACGAATTACCATTGGCACGGAGAAATGACCCATCGTTTTCATGCGAATTCTCGACACATGCGTCATGATTTGATCGTAAGCCGGATAAATAAAGCCCATGAACTGCATTTCAGCAACTGGCTTAAACCCGTTAACGGCAAGGCCAACTGACGTCCCAACAATTCCAGACTCCGATAATGGCGTATCGACAACGCGGTCTTCACCGAACTTCTCTTGAAGGCCTTCTGTCGCGCGGAATACCCCTCCGTTTTTTCCGATATCTTCACCGAGCAAAATCGTGCGCTCGTCTTCTTCAAGCATCGTTTTGAGAGCATCATTAACGGCCTGAACCATCGTTAAAGATTGCGTTTGACTCGTTTGGGTTACTTTTTGCTCCATTTTGACATCCATTATGAATCCCTCCCTAGAAGTGCTAGATAGGATTGTTTCTGTTCTGATAATTGTTCAGGTGTGTTCGCGTACACATGATCAAACAAGTCTTCAGGATTTGGCTTCGAATACTGCTCCATTGCCTCGACTGCTGATTCCACTTCTTCTGTTAGCTCGCTCTTTAACTGTTCAACCCACGCCTCATCCCAGAAATCATTATTTTTCATAAAATGCTCTAATCGCTCAACTGGATTGACCACATCTTCGCCTTGACCGTCTGGGCGATACTTCGTTGGGTCATCCGCTGTCGTATGAGCACCCGTTCGCCAAGTGACCGCTTCAATTAGCGTTGGGCCGCCACCATTCCGAGCTCGCTCAACAGCTTTTTTCGTTTCAAAATAAACCGCAAATACATCATTACCATCGACACGAACACTTGGAATATCATAAGCTAACCCTTTTTGTGCAATGGTTTTCGAATTCATTTGTTTTTCAACCGGTACGGAAATCGCATATCGATTATTTTGGTTAAAAAAGATCGTTGGCGTTTGGAACACACTCGCGAAGTTGAGTCCCTCATGGAAATCACCTTCTGACGTTGCGCCATCGCCAAAGAAACAAAGTGCTACATGGTCTGTCCCTTTGCGTTTTTCTGCCCAAGCCGCTCCAACTGCATGTGGCACTTGTGTCGCGATTGGTACAGCAGCTGGGAAAATATTTTTCCCTTCAGGCGGTACACAACCTTCTGCACGGCCGTTCCAATATAAAAATGTGCGCACCATATCAGCACCAAACGTTAACGTTGCACCGTGGTCGCGGTAGGTTGGGAATACCCAGTCGTGATCGCCCAGTGCCATCACACTTCCAACCTGTGAGGCTTCTTGACCTTCAAACGGTGGGTACGTTCCAATTCGACCTTGTCGCTGAAGACTGATCGCTTTTCGGTCAAACAAACGAATGCGTAACATGTGTCGATAGGCTTGCTTCACCAGTTTTTCATCAATGTTTTCCACACTTTCATCTACTAAATTCCCCTGGTCATCCATTACCTTTATAATTGGAAATTGCTCTTCCATCATGTTCCCCCCTTAGCGTATGTTCCACTTCGGTTTATCTGATCGCGTAAAGAAGCTATTACGTTTCTCGCGCTTTGCCATCACGTTTTCACAATAATGGTTCGCCGCTTCAACCGTTGAGATATTGTGTGTTTTAGCTGTTTTATAAACTTCCATCATCGTGTTATAAATTTCTTTCGTCTTCATTAATACGCGTTCTTTGTTAGGTCCATAAAGTTCATCTGCGACTTGAATGAGGCCACCTGCATTAATAATGTAGTCCGGTGCGTATAAAATGCCGCGATCTGCCAATTCATGTCCATGCTTTTCTTCTAATAGCTGATTGTTAGCAGCACCTGCAATCGCTTTGAATTTAAATTGTTCAATCGTTGTTTCGTTAATGATTCCACCAAATGCGCACGGAATAAAAATATCCGCATCAACTGAATAGATGTCATTGGCCTCTACAACATGCAGTTCACCTGGCAAGCTACTCGCCTCTAACTGAAGTGCGTCGATATTATCAACATTAATATCTGATACATAAACCGTCGCGCCTTCTTCGAGTAGTCTTTTTCCGACTTTAAAACCAACTTTTCCAAGCCCTTGAATCGCATACGAAACAGCACTCAAGTCTTCGTGGTCAAACAACATATGACACGTCGCTTTTAACCCGTAGATGACACCTTGAGCGGTTGGAATCGACGAATCACCGCCACCACCATAAGCTTCAGGAATGCCTGCGATGTTTTTCGTTTCTTTATACGCATGAACAAAATCTTCTAACGTCGTGCCCATATCCGTTCCTGTGTAAAAACGGCCGTTCAGCGAGTCAACAAACTGGCCAAATGCACGGAAAAGCTCTGGCGATTTATCTGTCTTAGGATCACCAATAATGACGGATTTTCCTCCGCCAAAATCAAGGTCTGCCGCTGCACATTTGTAGCTCATACCTTTAGATAATCTAAGAACATCTTCTAATGCATCATCAAATGATGCATAAGGATGCATTCGACAACCACCAATGGCTGGACCAAGCTTAGTACTATGTATCGCAATAATGGCTTGGAGTCCTGTTGCCGGATCATTACAGAAAATCACTTGTTCATGCTCAGCCATCTTACTTAACAAATCGTAACTTTCATTTCGATCGTTCTTTGACGATGTTGTTAAAAAACTCATAACCACCCTCCTCAATCGGATTTCATTTTCCAGATAATTTTTCAGGATGACTTAACTTGTTTGTGGTAAGATTTTTTTATGAATGACTTCTTTCGATAAAATGACTTGTTTAACCACGCCTTTACCGATTAATTGTTGGTTATTGTAGGCTTCAACTGATGTGATGACTTGTGGGTGTTCATACTTGGTGAGTGTTGCTGTTAAAGTTACTTTTGAATTTGCTGGAGCTGCGTCGACATGTTTGACTTCAACCGCTGCTCCCATTCCTTCTTCATGTTCTTCTAAAAATGGTAAGATGATTTTTCGCGAGACCCATTCCATGTGATAAACCATGGCCACCGTCGAGTAAACGGGATGAACCACTTTACCTTCAAAGCTCGCAAACATATCATCGGTAACCTTAATTTCAATGGTTTCTTGTCTCCCAATATCCATTCCTTGTTTCATACGATCGCCTCTTTTTGAAAAGTTTTAGGCTTATTTATTAGCTAAGTTAAAGATTATTAAGGTTCGCTTTCGGTGGACGCTTTCCGCGGGCACGGCTTCAACTTCTCTGAACTCATATACATTCGTTCAGAGTGATTTTCAGCTCGTGCTGTTCCCGCCGGAGTCGCCACCTCCGCTCCTCTCTTAGAACAACGACTATTGCACCATTATCAGAACTAAGCTTTAACAAAGCCCGTTTATAGAAAATTAAAGCGCTTACATCATTCGACAAAATTTTTTATATAACGTTCTTATAACGTTATTTTATCATCGCGTTATAATGTGGTCAATTTGATTTTAGAATTTTCAGATACTATTTTCGGAATTAAAACTTAGTAACGATTGTGCTTGCGACATGCGAATCGTCGCTTCACTCATCATGCCATCTAATAGCTGTCGAACAGTCGGGACATCTTGAATTAATCCGCAAACTTGGCCGCTATTTAGAAATCCCTGGTCTAAATCCCCTTCCATAGCACCTTTGCAATGATGATCCTCGGATGTCATCTCCCTATATTCATCTTGTGTCATGCCTGCTTTTTCTAAAGTCGTCAACCTCTCCGCATAAGGTGTTTTCAAGATTCTTCTCACTTGCCCATATGAACGGCCAACAATCACTGTTCCTGTGCCGTTATCATCGAGTAGCTTTTGTTTATAATGAATGTGAAATGGCGCTTCTTGAGTCGCGATTAGTCGCGTTCCCATTTGTACACCACTTGCACCCAACATTAAACTCGCCGCTAGTCCTTTCCCGTCACCAATCCCACCAGCTGCTATAACTGGTACATTTACATTCCCTGCGATCTGTGGCACGAGCGTGAAAGTCGTTAGCTCTAGATTCGAATTGATCCCAGCCGCTTCGTATCCTTCAGCTACTAATATGTCTGCTCCAGCTTCCTCAGCCTTTTTAGCATGTTTCACCGACGCCACTAGCGTCATGACTTTGACTCCGTGTTCATGAAAAATTGGAATGTACGGAGCTGGGTTTCCTGCAGACAACGATACAACTGGAATGTCATGGTCTAAGATTAAGTTTATTAAATCTTTTACATATGGCGAGACACTTAGTGCTATGTTGATTGCAAATGGTTGGTCGGTTAATTTTTTCGTTTCTAAAATCTTCTGTTCTACCTCTTCAGGTGTCATCGTGCCACACCCAAGCGTACCGAGGCCCCCAGCGTTGGAGACAGCCGCCGTCAAAGGGGCATTGCTGATATTTCCCATGCCTCCTTGGACAATTGGATATTTTATATTAAGTAAGTCGCATACTGGGTTCATCTTTTGTCCTCCTCTTGTTTCATCGCTAGTCACTTAATCGTTCACATTCTCGATGATCGTTGCTATTCCCTGCCCGACCCCAACACACATCGTGGCTAGGCCGTACTGGGTGTTACGCTTTTGCATTTCATGAACGAGCGTGGTTAAAATTCGTGCTCCGCTTGCGCCAAGTGGATGGCCATATGCGATGGAGCCACCATTCACATTCACAATCTCTGGGTTCAATCCAATTTGATTTATGCATTCAAGTGATTGGGAAGCAAAGGCTTCATTTAACTCGACTAAGCCTAAGTCGTTCACGTTTAATTTTGCGCGTTTTAGTGCTTTGGCCGTCGCGTTAATCGGACCTAATCCCATCACGGCTGGCTCTAGACCAACTGTTGCTCCGGAAATGTATCTTGCCATCGGTTTAAGGTTTAATTCTTGAGCTTTCTCGGCACTCATGACGAGTAAGGCTGATGCCCCGTCGTTCACACCAGAGGCATTTCCGGCTGTGATCGTTCCACCTTCAAATATTGGCCGTAAACTTGATAGCTTTTCTAATGACGAGTTTGGTCTAGGGTGCTCATCTGTATCAATCACGATTTCATTCCCTTTTCTGTCGCGATCAATCACAGGAACAATCTCATCTTTTAACCTTCCAAACTCCATCGCTTGTTTAGCACGCATTTGACTTTCGTACGCAAACGCATCTTGTTCTTCCCTACTTATATTGTACCGCTCGGCGACGTTTTCCGCCGTTTGAGGCATTGAGTCTGAACCATACATCTCCTCAAGCTTACGATTCGTAAATCGCCAACCAATCGTTGTATCAAAAAGTTCTCTATTGCCACGAGCGAACTCTTGCTCAGGTTTGGCCATGACTAATGGCGCCCGAGTCATACTCTCAGTCCCACCCGCTATGTAAATATCACCATCACCAACCGCAATGGCGCGCGCCGCTTGCATAACCGCTTCCATCCCAGATCCACATAAACGGTTCACCGTGACGCCCGCTACATCAACTGGAAGTCCTGCCAGAAGCGTCGACATCCTTGCCACATTACGATTATCTTCTCCAGCCTGGTTCGCATTGCCTAAAATCACTTCTTCGATCTCATGGGCTGGAACTTGTTCGTTTCGTTCTAGCAACGCTTTAATGACAACCGCACCTAAATCATCAGGACGGATGTTTTTAAGTGCTCCTTTATACCGGCCAATCGGTGTTCTAACTGCATCGACAATGACAACGTCTTTCATCGTATTCACGCAACCTTTTCGAATTATTGAATGTGAATTTCTATGGGTGTTATTTGATGTCCTATGGGCGTTAATCCCAATCCTATGGTGTTAACCTCGATTCTATGGGTGTTAATATCGATCCTATGAGCGTTAAACCTAATTCTCGAGTCGTTCGCCCACACTTTTCATCAATAAATGGCCGAGACATGTTACATGCCTCGACCTTTTTTAATCATTAAACTCCAAATGGGTTTAATGGTTTTGGACCATAGTAAGATAACACGCTCTTATCTTCCATATATAAATCAAGTGTTTCGACGGTTAGCTCACGACCGAAACCTGATTGTTTATAGCCACCAAATGGAGTGCCTGGGAATGCTGAGAATGGGCTGTTGACCATCACGATCCCCGCTTGAATTTGGTGAGCGACGCGTGTTGCTCGACCTTGGTTTGTCGTCCAGATTGCAGATCCTAAACCATATTTCGTGTCGTTCGCGCGCTTAATCACGTCTTTTTCATCCGTAAACTTCTCAACGACCACCACTGGTCCGAAGATTTCTTCTTTAACTGCTTTCATATCAGGCGTAACATCCGTAATAACAGTTGGCTCATACCAATGTCCATTTTCGAAGCCTTCAGGGTACATCGGTTTACCACCCGTTGCAATAGTAGCTCCCTCATCAATTGCTGACTGAACATAGCCATCAATCACTTCTAGTTGCTCGCGGCTAATGATCGAGCCAAGATGTGTACCTTTATTGAACGGATTGCCAGTCTGTAGCTTTTTCGTCTTTTCAATAAACTGCTCCATAAACTCATCGTAAATATCTTCATGGACAAACATGCGAGAACGCGCTTCACACGATTGACCTGTGTTGAAGAAAATACCGAATAATGAACCTGCAACAGCAGCATCCATGTCTGCATCTTCAAACACGATGTTAGGCGACTTACCACCAAGCTCAAGCGTAATGCGTTTCAACGTCTGAGACGCTTTTTCCATAATGTCTTTACCAGTTGGTGTGGAACCAGTGAAAGCTACCTTATTGATGTCTTCATGCTTTACTAAGTAATCCCCAACAACTGAACCAGAACCTGGAACCGTGTTTACAACGCCCTCAGGCACACCTGCTTCATGGCAAATTTCATTTAAAATAATGGCCGTAATTGGTGTAAGTGACGCTGGCTTGATGACCACTGAACAACCTGCTGCTATCGCTGGCGCAATTTTCCATGCCGCCATCATCATTGGATAGTTCCAAGGGATGATTTGCGCGCATACCCCAACAGGTTCCTTATGCGTGTAGTTAAAAAAGCCATATGGCATGTTGTTGACTTCACCTCGGTGACCAACAATTGCGCCTGCATAAAACTCAAAGTCCTCGATTGATTGGTTGATCTGAACCTGAGCTGCTCCAACTGATTTACCACTATTTAAAACTTCCATTTCAACTAACTCATTGAAACGAGAGCGCATAATTTCCGCAATTTTATTTAATACACGTGCACGCTTGCCGACTGGGTATTTGCGCCACTTACCATTGTCGAATGCGTTGCGCGCTGCTTGAACAGCCTTCTCCGCATCCTCTTCATTTGCCTTCGCAATTGTTGCGATCGCTTCACCTTTTGCAGGGTTATACGTATCAAATGTCTCACCTGAACTACTATCTACACGTTCACCGTTAATAATCATTGAGTAATGGCTACGCTTCATTTCTCCGACTTGTGTAATCGTTTCTTTTGTCATTTCCATGTGCGATTCACTCCTTTTCTACTTTCCAATAAAGCTAGGTTTTCGTTTTTCCTTAAATGCGTTAACCCCTTCTTGGTGATCTTGAGATAGACCTGCCACTCGTTGGGCATACGCTTCTTTATCCAAAAACTCCTCGAACGACTCATTCATACTATCGATCATGTAACGCTTAACTAGTTCAATAGATTTGGTTGGTAGACTTGCTAAATGTTGCGAAAAAGCATCTACCTTTTCATCCCATTCTTCTGAATCAATCAATTCTGTGGCTAAGCCTAGGTTGTAAGCCTCATCTCCAGTTAAAGGCTTACCTAAGACCGTCACTTCCATGGCCTTGGCATAGCCAATTAACCTTGGTAATTGGTACAGAAATCCTGAATCAGGCACTAATCCAATGCCAACAAACGCACTGACAAATTTAACGTTTGGCTGAACTAATCTAAAGTCTGCTGCCAACGCGAGACTCATCCCTGCTCCTGCAGCTGTTCCGTTCACCGCAGCCACAATTGGTTTTGGCGTATATTTAATGGCCTGCATCATCGGATGATATCTCGTACGCAAAAACTCTGCATGATTCGTGTTATCATCTACATCTTGCAAGTCTTGACCCGAACAAAAGGCCTTTCCTTCCCCCGTCAATACAATGCACCTAACATCGTTATTCTTGTTTGCGACCTTCAGCGCTTTCGTAATTTCTTTATTCATAACCTCAGTAATGGCGTTGTACGCTTTCGGTCGGTTCAGCGTAATCGTGGCCACACCTTTTTTTTCGCTATACTTAATCGTTTCAAATCCCAACCGCTACACCCCCTTAAAGTGAGGAGGTCGTTTTTCAGTAAAAGCTTTCATCCCCTCTGTTTGATCTTGAGAATCAAACGTTAAGTAAAAATTCTTTCGCTCAAGCTTCATACCGTCCATGAGCGATAAATCCTCTGACGCCTTCACAGACTCTTTAATTAACCTGAGTGAAATCGGCGCTTGATTTGCGAGCTGATACGCTAAGCGCATTGTCTCTTCTTCTACTAACTCAGGCGCAACCACTCGATTAACCACGCCAAAGTCTCGAGCCTGTTTAGCACTGAACGATTCACCTAACCAAATTAGCTCTAGCGCTTTTCTCGACCCAATTGCTTTGGATAAAAGCTGTGTGCCGCCAGCACCAGGCATGACTCCTAACTTTACTTCAGGGAAACCGAACTGTGCATTTTCAGCGGCGATGATTAAGTCGCAATGTAGTGCGAGCTCAAATCCGCCACCTAACGCGAAGCCGTTCACCGATGCCAAAATTGGTTTGTTAATAAGTTGAATCCTGTCCCATACTGCAAATGGATCGGCTAGTTCTAATGACAGAGGTGACTCATCCATCATCTCTTCAATGTCCGCTCCTGCAGCAAAAACTTTTTCGTTCCCTTTCACCACGATGACGTTAATCTTATCATCACGGTCGTACATCTCAAGCGTTTCAACGATTTCATCCACCATTTGCCGGTTTAATGCGTTTAACACGTCGGGGCGGTTGAGCTGAACCACCCCTATTGAATCTTCAATGTACGCATTAATGTACTTTTTCGACATGGACTTCTTCACCTATGACTAGAGTGACAAGATCGCCGGCAAATTGCATAACGTCTTTACCTGATGCTTTTCCTTCGTCTGTTTTCATCGCTGCTTGTAGGGATTCGTGGTCGTCGTAGAACATTTCACATAGTAAGTAGTAATCGGTTTTTCCCATTGGTGAGCCGACGATTTTAGTGACTTTCATGTCGCGTAGGCCTGGGATTTTTTGAGTGAGTGGTGTGTGCGTGTTGAAGTAGTGCTCATCGAATTGTTCCGGATCTTCCGGTTGTTTGTAAATCGCGATTAATTTAACCATTTGCAAAACTCCTTTTTATGTTTTCATTATTTGTTAAAAAACACTCGCTTTCCGTGGGCGTCGCTTCAGCCTCCTCGAGCTCAACCTTCGCTCTGCGGGGTCTTCAGCTGACGCTGTTCCCACTAGAGTCTCGTGTTTTTTAACTTTACTAGCCATTAAAAGCTGTGATTAATTGTAATTGTGACGAGCGAAAGGTGACGACGCCTGCGGGAACAGCACGAGCCGAAAATCACGCAAAACGAACGCAAGTGAGTTTTGGGAAGTTGAGGCCGTGCCCGCGGCAAGCGTTCACCGACAGCGATGTCACTTACAATCAATACACATAATCAACGACTGGTTTCATGGCTTCGAATGGGTTGCGGCAGTTGGTGCAGTACAGGATACTGCGGCACGCGGTTGGGCCGAAGACGTTCTCCATCGACGTGTAGTCCGAACCGCAATACGGGCAATCGACCGTCCATTCTTCACCGGGGTGGTAGTCCTCTGGTGGTGGAGCGACTCCATGTTTTTTTAACTGGGTTTTTCCTTCATCCGTAATGGCGTCTGTTGACCATTTTTCTTCAAATGAAAAGTGAACGTCACACTCTGACACCCACGCCAAGTCGCCGACTGCCTTCTGAACATCTCGTTTAATAAAATCTAACGCTGGACAGCCCGCGAATGTTGGGACCATCGTAATAAACACGCGACTTCCAATTACTTTCACCTCATGTACCATCCCAAGGTCATACACACTGACAGACGGTAATTCTGGATCATCCACAGTTTTTAACACTTGTTGAATATCCTTCAATCGTTGTTCCTCCACTCCATCTCACCTCCTACCAAACGGCATCCTTATCACTCTCATACACTTCAGCTAGAATATCCAGAGCTTGGTCTAGGTCAGGTGTGTGATCACCATCCCTTCCGCTACCGAATTTCTTCCCAATACTCGCTTCAGGTAATTCTGGAATTGTCTTTAACAACTCTTGTGTCCAGCGCTCTCTTAAGCTGTCTTCACTCACGATTAAACCTAAGTGTTCCATTTCTGTTGCGTGCGGTCCTAATTCAAAGACATCACCGCACTGCTCCCAAGCTTCCTCAAGCCTTGCTTGTAATCTATTTCTAGCATCATCAGTAGAATTATAGAGTTGATTAAACCAAATTCTCCAATGCGCTAAGTGGTATGGTTGTTCCATTAAAACTTTTCCAGCCACATTGGCGAGTGGCTTATAAGAACCTTTTGTAATCGCTTCCAACTTAACCTTTTTAAAAGATTCATAGAGAAAGTTACGAACAACAGTTAAAGCCCAATCATAATAAGGCTCTTCGGTGTAGTGTCCTTCTCCATTTTTCTTTTCAAAGTAGATCGCGTTCTTCCGCTCGACAGGCTTACGTTCGTGTGCTAGCACATCCGCCTCAGGCTCGCCTAGCTCTTCTAATAAGTTGTAAAACATTAGTGCATGCCCCATCGTGTTTTGTGTAATTGAAGAATAGGCGACGTCTTCTTCAATATGAGGAGCTAACCCTAACCATTCTGAGCCGCGAAAAGAGATTAAAAAGTCGTCATCAGCTAGTTGGAAAAGTAAATCTTTTAAAGCATTTAAATAGGTTTGGTCTTGTTTGGCTGCTTCTGCTGATTCCATCATTTCTTCTTCACCTCTTTCCAAGACATAATTTCCTTCTCATCTAACATGCCTTGTTCTTTTTCCTTCCACTTTTGCCTTAAATAACCGTATCCTTTTGTTCGACGATAATCTTTATTATCCAAACGCTTCGTCCAGTTCATGCGCTCTTCACTGGTCATACCGCGAATATTTTCACGTTTTACAACCCAAACATCTAGGACATCTTCACGACGCATAAAGTTTTCCAGCGCCATAGAAAGAGCCATTTCTTCATTTGGCGCAAGTAGGCTAAATTGATGTTGGATCGGTGCTTTGACACTCTTCTTACTAAATACTTCATATTCTTGGTAAAAACTTGTTTCGTTCGTCTCTTCCACCGCACTCTCTCCTCCTTAAGAACCGATTACTTCTTTCGATAACGCTTGGCGTACCCAGCGATTATTTTCATAAGCTATTTCTCTCAAACGCAGACGCTCCTTAGATCGAGGGCCTTTATTTTTAATAATCTGCTTAAACTCATTCCAATCAGGTTGTTGGTAAATCCAGCGACCTTGTTCCTCATCGTAATGAACGGTATCGTCTGGAACCGTCAGCCCAAGCGAGAACACACGAGGTAAGTATTTATCTAGAAAAGCTTGACGCAATTCTTCATTGTTACTTTTACGAATCTTGTATTTAATCATCACATCTTGCTTCGATGACCCTGTCGTTTCTGCAGACGCCGGCCCAAAGAACATAAGTAATGATGGCCACCAACGATTCAATGATTCTTGTAAAATAGCACGTTGATGATCGGTCCCTTCTGCTAGTGCCATGATGATCGCCTCACCATGTTGAGCGTGAAACACCTCTTCCTGACAGATTCGTTGTAACGCGCGTTGATAAGGGCCGTAAGAAGCATCTAGCATATTCGTTTGTGAAATAATCGCTGCTCCATCTACGAGCCAACCGACCATCCCCGCATCTGCCCAGGTTTTCGTCGGCATGTGGAAAACATTATGAAACTTTAAATCTCCTGATAATAAATCTTCCATAAGGTCTTTACGTGTCTTGCCATAAGGCTTCATCAAGTCCTCTGCGACACGAAGCAGTAACTGCCCATGCCCCATTTCATCTTGAACCTTGGCCATGATCCCTAACTTCCGCTTCATCGTAGGCGCTTTTGGCGTCCACTCCTTTTCTGGAAGCGCTCCCATAATTTCGCTAATGCCATGCATGGAAATCAGCTTGATCAATGCCACACGATACTCTTCTGGCATCCAATCATCCGCCTCGATCTTCTCCCCAGCTTCAATTCGTTCCATGAAGCGCTCGTACTTCTCATGATCATCACGCGGACTATCTGTTGGACCATACTCAATGTAATGATACATATAGCCACCTCTTATCATACGTTTATTTAACGTTATCGTATCAAAACGTTATACAATGTTCAACAAGATTTTTTAATTTTCAAACATTTAATTTTCTTGTTTCTTAATTTTATGACGTCATAACCTTTGTCATTCGTGCATTTCTTTAAAATAAGTGCGTGAACATTTTTAAAAAATATAGTAAACTAGTCTCATTCAGAGTTAACGAGAGATAGAAAGGGTCATCAAATATGGATAAACATTTTAATACACGGTCTATGATTTTTACGTTATATGGTGACTATGTCCGTCATTACGGGAGTGTCATTTGGATCGGTAGTTTAATAAAATTACTAAAAGAGTTCGGTCATAATGAACAAGCTGTTCGCGCGGCTATTTCGCGCATGAGTAAACAAGGCTGGGTTCAGTCTGAGAAACGCGGGAACCGAAGCTATTATTCTCTTACGGAACAAGGTCAAGCCCGTATGGAAGAGGCATCAAAGCGTATTTATAAATCTGAGTCTCCTAAGTGGGATGGTTATTGGAGAATGCTTGTCTATAACATTCCAGAAAATAAACGTGGGTTAAGAGATGAACTACGTAAAGAGCTTGTCTGGAGTGGATTTGGTAACTTGTCTAACAGCTGTTGGATCACCCCGAACCCATTGGATGAACAAATACATAGATTGGTAGACAAGTATGATATTAAGGACTATATTACATATTTTAAGTCGACTTACGAAGGCATGAGTACACCTCAAAGCTTGGTTGATAAATGTTGGGACTTAGAGGATGTGAATCAAAAATACTCTGATTTTATCCGTGAGTATAGTGAGAAGTATTATATTGATCAAAACTTGATTGAAAAAGGTGCGATTAGCGACGGGACATGCTTCGTGAAGTGTGCCTCCCTCGTTCACCAGTATCGTAAGTTCTTATTTATCGACCCAGACTTACCCGAGGAGCTGTTGCCAGAGCAATGGTTAGGGAACTCTGCTGCCGCGCTGTTCAACGATTATCACGAGCTCTTGCAGCCACGCGCTACCCGTTTTTTTGAAAGTGTGTTTGAGTAGTAGCATTTAAACCGGGAAAAGTATAAGCGAAAACGAGACCATGTATACGTGAAATTTAGTCTAGTGTACTTGAAACCCACTCTAGTGTTCATGAAACGAGCTCACTTGTACGTGAAATCAGCTGAAGTGTACGCGAAACGCGCTCATGTGTTCATGAAACAAGCGCAAATGTACGTGAAACGCAGGCATGTGTATATTCAATAATGAAAAAATGAGGCTGGGCCAAAAAAATAGCTGAATAGAAAACGAATATTGAGCGCTATTAGCGTAGTCAAAATGCTGAGACACCTGCAGGAACAGCACAGTCTGAAAATCACGCCAAACGAACGACAGTGCGTTTGGGGAAGTTGAAGCCGTGCCTGCGGTAAGCGAAGCATTTTGACTCAGCAAAAATGAAGCTCCATAATATTCGTCTTTTACTAGGTTAATAAATGTTTTGTGTCAGCCTCATTTTTAACCTTATTTAATTTTCTCAAATACTTCAGGGTCTTGAAATTCTTGGCCTTTATTGGCATAAGTATAAATGGTCTCTTCAATCATTTCCATATCTTTATCAGTTAACTCACGCACTACTTTTGCCGGTGAGCCTAAAACGAGTGATCGTGGCGGAATTTTCTTACCTGATGGAACTAAGCTGTTAGCACCGATGATAGAGTATTCTCCGATTTCAGCACCGTCCAAAACCGTCGCACCCATGCCTACGAGGACACCTTTTCTCAACGTGCAACCGTGCACAATCGCGTTATGTCCAACCGAAACCTCATCCTCCATCGTTAATGGGAATTGTTCGTATAGATGACACATAGAATTTTCTTGGATGTTGCATCGTTTCCCTATCTTGATTGGACCTTCATCACCTCGAAGTGTTACATTAAACCATATACTAGAACCTTCACCAATCTCAACATCACCTATGATTCTAGCATTATCCGCAATAAAAACTGAGTCGTGAATTCGTGGGGACTGATCTTTGTATCGATAAATCATGTCTACCCCTCCTAATCTAATTTATTACTAATATAACACATTTAAAGAGTTCGTTTTAAAAACATCATTAACATAATTAAGGAGTGATTTTTCATGAACGAATTAATAGCCGTGACATATGATGTGTGCGAGGTTGAAAATTTGTATGAGTCGATGATTGAACACACCATAAGTGACACAAATAACTTAGACGAAGAAGTAGCTGCCATTGCCGCAAGAGATATTGCTCCTGTCGTCAAAGTGTTTAACCAAAACAGACAACTAGTTAAAGAGTATACTTTCTCTCAATACGAATGTAACTGCAGCGAATTAGATTAAAATCTTGATTATCAGAAAATTTATGTTATAGTTGCCTTAAGGAAACATTCGGTCATAAAATCAACTTTTTTTATAAAACCACGACACATTTTAAAAAATAAAACATATCATTTTATTAGCTTGAGTCGTTAAATTTTTTTATCCAAAAAGTTTCCCCGTGGAAACATATTGTCCACCACGAAAACACAAATCAAAATAGGAGGAAGCAATAAATGACGGAAAATCTATTATTTGCCTTTGGATTAACCCTCATGGCAGGTTTAGCAACAGGAATAGGCAGTTTACTAGCCTTTTTCACAAGCACAACGAACACCAAATTTTTATCATTTACCCTAGGATTTTCAGCAGGAGTCATGATCTATGTCTCGATGGTCGAGATATTTTTTAAAGCCCAAGAATCACTCATATCAGCACTAGGGGAAGTGTCTGGGAACTGGCTGACGGTCGCTGGTTTTTTCGGAGGGATGATTCTCATTGCCCTTATCGACAAATTAATTCCAAAGCAGGGGAACCCTCATGAATTGAAAAAAGTCGAGGATATGAATAAAACACCTAAAGACCCTGACCTACTTAAGATGGGGACATTTACCGCTATTGCCATTGCGATTCATAACTTTCCTGAAGGAATTGCAACCTTCACATCCGCACTTCAGGACCCAGCACTTGGTATTGCGATTGCAGTTGCGATTGCTATTCACAACATTCCAGAGGGGATTGCCGTATCGGTTCCAATCTATTATGCTACTGGCAGCCGCAAGAAAGCATTCAAGTTATCGTTTTTATCCGGTCTATCTGAACCGATTGGCGCAGTTGTCGCCTTCTTAATTTTAATGCCGTATTTAAACGATGTGATGTTTGGCATTATCTTTGCCGGAGTGGCTGGCATCATGGTATTTATCTCACTTGATGAACTTTTACCAGCTGCCAAAAAATACGACGAAACTCACTTGCCGATCTACGGTGTCATCAGTGGGATGGCGATAATGGCCTTAAGTATTTTATTATTTATTTAAAAACTTGTCCTTTTCGTCTAAAATATAACTAAAGGGATTCGTCAAAGGAGGAAGCTTTTTGGCTACAACACCTAACATGGAGGATTATCTCGAAATCATATACCTAATGTTTGAAGAAAAAGGGTACGCACGTGCAACCGATATCGCCGAACACCTTGATGTATTGCCTTCCTCTGTTACTAAAATGATGAAACGGTTAGATCGCAAAGGACTTGGCGTTTATGAAAAATATCGAGGATTTGTTTTAACGTCTAAAGGTAAAAAAATCGCCAAAGACATTGTAGATAAACATCAAACGTTGGAAGACTTTTTCCGAGTGTTTGAGATTGATTCAGATAACATTTACGAAGAAGTTGAAGGAGTCGAGCATCATATCGGAAAAGAAACAACGTTCTGTATATCTTCATTAGTTCGATTTTTTGAAGATCACCCCGAAATCAAAAAACAATACTTTAAGTATCGTGAGGATTTAGACGATTGATTTTCTATCAGCCACCGCATGAATGTGCGGTGGTTTTTTGTTAGAAACCTAATGTATTCTAATTTTCTAATTAATAGTATATTATGGAAAGTATAAGTTCAAAAGGGGGAGTATCGGTGATGAAACAAAATGCATTTATCGTTCCTGGGTGTACGTTGCTTGGTATTGGACTCGGGCTATTATTTGATGAAGTCGCAGCAGGAACTTTAATCGGTATTGGGTTAGGATTACTACTGAGTGGGGCATCTGGGAAGTGGCTTTTTGGGAAAAGGTAAGCTATATTGATGAAAATAAAAAGACCTCGATCAAGGTCTTTTTATTATTATTTACTAGGCGCGCCTGGCGGATGATAATAAGGTGGAATCTTAAGCCATCCACGTTTACGCATTAAGCTTTTCGCTTTCATCCCCAGTGAAAATTTATCGATTTGAAATTTCAAAAACATAATTCCGACATCTGTACGAACACTCTGACTTGCAGCACCGCCACACATGTTTCCTGCATAGACGAAATTAATACTTAATGTGTTCATAATTTCGTCGTCGGTCAATTTAGCCCCTTCAGGCACAGCCTCTGGTTCTGAGTTGGGTTTATGCTCGGGTGCTTTCGGGAGCGGAATCCCTTCTTCAATCATAAAATTACGTAATTCTTGTTTATGTGAGTTTGCAACTTTAAGTGCTTCGTTAACAAAATTAATGACTTCTTTATTCTTAGTCATATTTAAACTAATCTCTTCATAACTAATAATGCTTTCTACAAAAGCTAAATAAGTCCAACAAGCCATGACTTCTCCAACATGTATATCATCTTTTTCACCATCAGTTAAACTTTTTAAAGTTTTGAGCGAGGCGTCGATCCACTTCGTAAAATTATATTTACCCACTAGACTCACTCCCACATCCATTCGTTAAAGTTATTTTTATCTAGATAGGTAAAATTATTCTCTTTAAGTAAACCGAGTGACTAACGCCACCAATATTAATATAGTGAGTAAGATATACAACATGGGTTTTATTCGATCCATCATGACTTGCTCCTTTTTTTCCTTAGCTTACACAAGTCACATCACTTTATGACTATTTCGCAAAGTTGTCTGGCATTACAACGGCTACAACGGATCCAGAAGCGACACGTTCCTCCCCTGCGTAAACGTCAATCTCAGTTTTAAATTTATTTTCACGGACCTCTTCAACCTGGCCAACTGCTTTTATCAGCGTTCCTTGCGGTGTTGGCCTAGTGAATTTTACCTCGAGTGAAGCCGTGACGAATCTTGGCGCCTCCACTCCGTCACCAGGTTTGTGACCATTTTTACGATGTAGAGCTAACGATGCTGATCCTGTTCCATGACAGTCGATTATGGATGCTAAAAATCCACCATAGACGAAACCTGGAATCGCGGTATACTTCTCCTCAGGCTTATGATAGGTAACAGTCTGATCACCTTCCCATCCCGTTCTAAATTGATGGCCCTCTTCGTTTAAACGTCCACAACCATAACAATGAGCAAAACTGTCTGGATAATCATCCTGAATGGCATGTTGAATTGTCGTCATAGTACCACCTCTATTGTTTAAATTTTTTGTAATTTTAGATTAACATACTTACTTGGGCCGTGCATGACGATGAGGCTTTGGGTCAAAATACAGTTAAAACTGTCGCTAAAGGAGCCCTATAAATGGATGAAACATTAAAAGAAACGCTAATTGTTTTGGGTCGGATTATCACCATTCTTCCTTTATTGCTTCTAGTTACCATTTTTATGGGCAAACGAGCTATTGGCGAACTTCCGATATTTGATTTTTTGATCATTATTTCATTAGGGTCACTTGTTGGGGCTGACATCGCAGACCCTTCAATTGCCCACATCTATACGGTTGTGGCGTTAATTGCGATTGCCTTTTTACAACGTTTAGTGGCCAAGTTGAAAATTGCAAACCGAAAAATCGGTAGATATTTAACCTTTGAGCCGACTGTCGTTGTTCAGGATGGTAAGTTTTTAAATCAAAACTTGAAACGAATTCGGTACTCCATCGATAATATCCTTCAGTTATTGAGGGAGAAAAATGTATTTGACCTCAATGACGTGCAAACCGCGATCATAGAATCAGACGGGAGTTTGAGTGTTTTATTAAAACCCTCAAAGCGCCCCGTGACGATTGAAGATATGAAGTTAGACGGAGGTCAACCTAGCATATCTTTACCTGTCATTATGGAAGGCGAAATTTACACAAGTATCTTATCATCGTTCAGCCTGAATGAAGCATGGTTGAAAGAAGAATTGGCTAAGCGAGGTATTATCGATGTGCAAGAAGTTTTTTACGCTGCTATTAACTATGATTTAGAACTTCATGTGTCGCTTAAGAATGAAAAAGGATTAAACGTTCCAAGGTTTTATCATTAAATATCTGCAGGTTTAATAAATTTAGCTGCACGTTTTGACCATATAACTTGCATATACATTCACCACCTATGTTTAGCGCAAACTAAAAGTAATCACCTCAAACAAACTCCTAGAGATGATCACTTTTTAATAATTAAATAGTATGAACTTCTTTTAAAAACGTCTCACCTTAGATATTAAGAGAGTTGCTTTCTTGTTAACTGGCCGTCTCGCATTTCAAATAAATGGTTTCCGTAAGTACTTAACTCTGTGTCATGAGTCACAAGAATAATTGTGATTCCTTCTTTCTGCAGGTCTTTGAGTATAGACATAACATGATTTCTGCTGTCTACATCTAAATTTCCTGTTGGCTCATCACAAAGCAATATATTAGGACGATTGATTAAGGATCTTGCAATAGCTGTTCGTTGTTTTTCTCCACCAGATACCATTCCCGGTTGATGCTTCTCTCGATGTGAAAGATTTACTTTGGCCAAAATTTCTTTTGCTTTTATCTCAACCTTCTCCTTCTTCTCATACGGCAATAAAGGTATCATCACATTTAATAATATGTTGAACTGTTCAAACAACTTAAAATCTTGAAATATATAACCTATATTGTTTCTCCGGAAATTTCTTTTTTCTTCTTCTGTTTCTTCGGAAATATGAAAATCATCAATCATAATAGACCCTTCGTCAGGTTGTTCAATGCCAGATAAGACTTTCAATAGCGTTGTCTTTCCTGAGCCGGACGGTCCTGTAATCGTCAGCCAATCTCCTGATTCAACTTCAAAATCAATCCCTTTTAACACGTGCACCTTTTCCTTATTTATTTGATAGGATTTTGTTACATTGTTAATCTTGATAAGCATGGTCATCTACCCCTCTAAAAAAGAACCAATTCATAGATTGATTAGCAATTAGTAAAGTAAGTCCTATAATAAGCAGTATTGAAATCATACTACCCGCAATGATCTGGAAAGATAATTCTACTAAAAAAGCTATAGCAATAAGACTTATCATAAAGCCTAAACCAGTCGCTACACTTCCCCATATCAAAACTTCCTTCAAAAAATATTGTTTTATTTTCTTTTTATTCCAGCCAATAGTATTAAATAAGTAAAGTTCCTTCTTTCGTACTCTCCACAAATTGGCCATCGATTGAATAACAGTGATCATTCCCACTATATATAAGAGAACCACCATCACTAGAAAAATTCCCTCAATATTTCCATGTACATACACACCCAACCTTGTTTCGGTTACATTTCCAATGAACTGCTGAAGGAAAAATGGTAGAAAGCTTGTCATCAGTGTTATGATAAAAATCTGTATACATGCGGCAAAAATCAATGGAAAATGGAAAAATATATTCTGAGTCAGTATACTTTTCCCCAGCAAAACAACTTGACTGTTTTTCTTCTTCACTAACTGGAAGGCTATGATATAGCTTATCAACACTAATATGCTGAGAAAAACACTGTAGATAAACATCGTGTTATTTCCTGTCTGAATACCAATAATACTGCTTATAAGTAATGCAACCACAATAGGTATTAAAAGCAATCTTGACCATTCCTTTAACCGCAATTTACGGATATGGCTAGAAGACCAACCAAGTTGTGCTAATAAAGCTTCATCCTTCTGTCTTGTTTTAAGCATTTGATGAAAAATAAACAAGATAAACGTAAATGCGACGAAAAAGAAGAGAATTGTGATTAATAATTGCAAGGCATTCCAGCTATTCAAAATTTGGTCGGCAGCACCTAATGTTGTAAAAGACTGAACAACTTCCCCAATGCCTTCTACATCGACAGTCATTTCGGTTAAAGATGCTCCAGCGACAATATCTACAGTATAACCCTGTGCTTCCCACTCACTGGCAAGCGACTCAATTAATTCTGCCGCAGCTTGGTCATATCCATCAATACCCGCTACTCTGACACGGATTGCATCAATTGGATTTTCTCCTTTCACTCTTTCAGCCCACTTCAGTGAAATTAACCCATGTGCAGGTGTTGTTATAAAACTACCTGCAATTGCAGATGGATGCAGAGTAATAGTTTCATCACTTTTTAGATAAGGAGTCTCGCCACCGTAAATCCCTAAAGGGGAAGATGCTAGTTGATTATCATTCTCTGTGATCGAGTACGTTCCATTTTCCACAAATGCAAAGAATTCATCATCGTTCAGTGGTTTGTTCTCTTCATCCACCTCGTAAATCATTTCTTTATGCATTTCCCGATAAATAGGTGCTTGATAATAATCATCCATTCCAACTTGCTCCACTGCTAATGATTGATCTTCCCGGATAATATAGTCTACAGGCTCCAGATTAAATTTTATTCGTTGGGCAGTAAAATGAGATACTTGACCATAATTAGGAATATCCTCTGGCTTACCAATAGACAACTTTTCGTCTTCTGTTACATATAAAACACCTTCAGAAAAAGGAAAATGATTGTCACTCGGGTGCAAATTTAGCACCTTAGGGTTATGTAGTCTTTTGGGCGATAGATATTCCTCAACTAATTCAGCATATTCTTCAGGAAACTCTGCCATTGTCAGACTCGGGTTACCTCTAACAGAATGGTTGTATATTTCCGTCAGTTCTGCATCGGTCAATGGCTCTAATGTATCAATAGTAACTCGCATTTCCACAGGAACAGATACATCAGATAGTGTCATGATTGATGCATATCCTTCTTCTCCCTCAAAATAGCCAGTGTTAGGATCAAACGCTTTTTCTTCTAAAGGAGAAAAATCTTGCCCAATTAATTTTTCTTCTTCCACTGGGTCGATAGCAACAACTTGATGATATGAAACAGGAAAATTGAAAGTCGCAATATCTTCACCAAAATAAGCACTTGTTACGTCAAAATTTGAACCAAATCTAAGCTGGGGTTCACCAAAATCATACATGAACGTCTTCTCTTGAGCGATATAATCATGATGCCCGTCTGAAGTGCTATATTCCACTTCATAATAAATAGGGTCAACAGGATTCTTCTCCATCATCCATGTTCTATCAAGAGCCGTAAACAGACCAATTGAGGCTACTGGGGCAGCAATTTCCACATTCTCATGATTTTTAATATTGGTCCATTCTTCTAGACTAATGCCACCTTTTCCAACCCCTAAATAATTCTCCTCCACAAGATTTAGTTGACGTTCCAAATCCGTTCGGGCACCGTCTGGACGAATCAGAATATCGTAGCTACCCCTGGAGAAATCTGTAATATTTTGAGTCACTTCCTCGTTCGCTTGTTTCATTATAGAAAAACTGTAGGCAAGCATACTAATGATAATCATTAGTACGCCAGCCACCATAAATAAGCTTCGCTTACTGTGCAATTTCATGGTTTTCCACCGCCGTTATTAATAGCTTATTGTTGCAAACCTTATATTAAAGATGCATTTCTTTATATGAATATACATAATTATCAAAAAAATGTCAATATTTGATATTATTAGATAGAAATGTGTAATAGCTTTTAAAGAACTATGTTATTTACAATATTACAATTGCAAGGCTGCTGCTTTTATTTGAGTCATCACACTTTTTTAAAAAAGCTTTTGCGCCGAACTAGCGCAAAAGCTCACAGAAATTAATATGCCTTTTTCGGTGCCCACTGACTTTCCTCTTCATGTAGTAAATCTATGAACGACCACATACCACAGAATGAATCTCCAGGACCGAATGGAGCTGATGAGTATTGTTGAACTACTCCCACCTAAACGCTATCGCGTTTTGAGGAAGGAGTCTTCTGCCGTCGAATGATAAATCTGACCATCTCCGTCTTTTTTCAAAATGGACACGCCTGGCTGAGGTGAACCCTCAAAAGTTTCAAAACCTAACGCCTGTTTGAATCTAGATTGTGAAGTTGAAACTAGTTTGAAATTCCAATTACGTTGATCCGCAAATTCAGCCATGGCATCCGGTTCGTCCGATGAGGCTAATACGACTGGTGCGACACTTTCTAAATGGTGCAAGATGCCATTGATTTCGTCCGCCCAAAGCATACAATAATTACAGGACTTCCCCATGTTCTGAATGACATACAATGTGTCAGCATCACCAAATAGCTCATCGACTTACACTTAATTACCTTCTCGATCCAACAATTCATAATGATCAATGACCACATTTTCCTCCTGCTTCAACAGCTCAAACAATTCCTTCCTTTTAGAAGCCAATTCTTGATGAAGGTTATTAATCTTTTCTTGCAAAACCGCATTCGACATTCTAGAAACCTCCCAAAATTTTTGTTATAACTAAGTTCTACAAAAATACAGAAAAAACCTCTTATTGCAATCACAATAAGAGGTAGATTTTAACAAAATGAGTCTTTTGGTTTTGGTACGGATAATCCGAATAGCGGTCTGAGGTACAGTGCGATAAACGTACCGGCTAAAGCCATAATGCCCCAAACGTATCCGTGTAAACTAAATGATGCAATTCCACCGAAGTATGCTCCAATATTACAACCGAATGCTAGGCGTGCGCCGTAACCCATTAGTAAACCACCGATGATTGCTGCCGTCACATTCCCTTTAGTAAGGTTAGAGAACTTAAATAATCCTCCTGCAGCTGATGCTAAGAAAGCACCTAAAATAACACCAAAGTTTAGAATTGTTGTCGAGTCTGCAAAAATAGATGCTTCTAACGCCTGAGCATTAGCACCTTGCCAATAGCTCCAGCTAGCGACGTCAATGCCTAGAAAGTCCGCTGCTTTAGATCCCCATAAGGCAAATGCAGACGTAATGCCCCATGGATTGCCTCGCGTCATAAGCGTTAACGCATTTAAAACAGCAAGCGCAATCGCTGCTGCAAATAGTGGCCATGAACCACGGAAAATACGTTTCCAACCTGCTGTCGTAGGAAGTGGCGCCATTTTCGGAGCCTTTTTCTTACGTTCTACGACAAGTGTGATCCAAGCAATTAATCCAAATAATGCGATCGACACAGCCCAGGCACCTCCGTACCCTAGACCAGTTGATGTCGCAAGTGAGAAAGCTTCCATCGATGGGAGTTCCTCTGTCCAAAATGGTAAATGGGCAGCTCCTACTGTTGCACCCACGATGAAAAATAGTAATGTGATGAGCATCACCGTACGGCCGCCACCAACAGCATAAAGCGTACCTGATGCGCAACCGCCACCTAACTGCATACCGATTCCAAACATGAACGCACCAACTAAAACACTAATCCCCACAGGTGCGACATAGCCCGCTGCACCTGTTCCAAAGAAGGATATACCAAACGCTAATATAGGTGCGAATAATGTTACCGCAACTCCTAGCATTAACATGTGCGCCCGTAGCGCCTGACCATTACCGACAGATGCAAAGCGACGAAACGCTGACGTAAAGCCGAAACGCGCATGGAATAGTGTGTAACCTAATAGTAGCCCTAGTAATAATAACACTGGTTGCATAGCCTCTTGTGTCATCAATAGATAAACCATAAGAATGGCTGTCACAACTAATGCTCCCACAATTAATTTTGTTTGTGGTTTATTCAAACCCGTGTCGTTAGCTTTCACAGGATCTTTTACTTCATTGACTGGCTGTACTCTTGTTGTAGCCATATAAAATCACCTTTTCTGATAAATTTTGTCGGAATTAATGACATACATTATCATATTAAGGATTCACCATTTTGTCAAAGGAAAAACTTGCAAACTATTAACCTTTTTATAGTTCATAATCCCTAAAAACATTCGTCACACGAAGTATCATACTATAGTATTAATACTCTTCTATCACTTGCTCTAACTACGCTAAATAAACCTTTTGCAGGCTTTCACTCAAACTTTTTAACTATTGTTTAAATTTTCTAAATATAATGATAACTAATCATGACGATTCCTCTCTATCAATCTATAATGACTATTAATAATCTATTGGGAGGGGTTTATTTTATGAAAATGCGTAAAGCAACCAGTGTTGTTTTAGCATCATCGCTATTATTTGGTGGTTTTCAAACAAGCCACGCACTTATGCAGGAGGATGTACAAGCACCGAACGTTTTATCTCAACAAAAAGTGAAAGAATTTAAGGAACACGTTCCGGTATTTGTACAGGAAATGCACCAAGAGCGTTTCGCAAACAGTGATGTTAAGAACGCAAAAGCTTACTTGAACAAACAAAAAAACAAGCTTGGCATTCAAAAGACAGAAGAAAACCTAAAAGCTAAAAAGGTCGAAACAGATGAACTAGGCATGACCCATGTTCGATTCAATCAAGAGAAGAACGGCATCCCTATTGAAGGCACAGAAGTGATTGTTCACTTTAACGACCAAAATGAAGTCGTTGCGATGAACGGTCATGTCAGTGAAGAAAACGCCTTAGAAAATTTAGATACAACTCCTAAGCTAAGCGCTAACGAAGCTATGGAGATTGCTAAAACAGATGTAAAAGCCCCTAAAGAGCTAAGGTATAAGCCGAAATCCGAGCTTGTTGTATACCCGTTTGAAGGAGAAAATTATTTAGCTCATAAGGTTAACGTCACATTCATGTCAGATGACCCAGGAAACTGGTTTGTCTATGTCGATGCCCATAGCGGACAAGTCATTGACAAACTTAATGCGCTACACCCGTTAGAAGAATATGAAATGGAGGATCATAAAGGCGTAGGTACTGGCGTTCATGGCGAACATCGCGGAGACCTCCACATGTCCCGCACCAAAGCAGATGGCGACAGCACGAAGTTTATGCTAGCTGACCATTCACATGAAGGGTTAGAAGGTATTTTTACGTATGACTACAAAACTGGAGAACTTGTGACGAACGAAAGTGCTTCATTTAAAGAGGAAGAGCATGCACCAGGTGTCGATGCGCATTATAACTCCGAACAGGTGTATGACTACTATAAAGAAGCCCATGATCGTAATTCTTTAGATGATGAAGGAATGGCGATTGTGTCATATGTTAACTTTGGAAACAATTACAATAACGCGTTTTGGAACGGACGTCACATGACTTATGGTAATGGCGATGGTGATTTCTTAGTACCATTATCAGCCGGCCTCGATGTCGCTGCACACGAAATGACCCACGGCGTTATTACAAATACTGCTAATCTAGTCTATCGAAATCAATCAGGTGCCCTTAACGAAGCCTATGCAGATATATTCGGAGCGATCATTGACGATGAAAACTGGGAGCTAGGTGAGGACATTATGGGACCAGGCGCGATTGAAGACGGACGCACAGCACTTCGTAGCCTGAGCGACCCAAGTAAATTCCCAGTCAATGAAGCGTATATTCCATACGGTAACGGTGAGGGAATGTACCCATCTCACATGGATGAATACTATGACTTACCATGGTATTTAGACAATGGTGGCGTTCACATCAACTCGTCAATCATTAACCATGCAGCTTACTTAACTGCACAAGAAATCGGACGAGAAGCATTAGGTCAAATATATTACCGCGCACTCGTTCACTATCTAACACCTAACTCCGACTTCCAAGAAGCTAGACAAGTGATTGTTCAATCAGCAATCGACTTATACGGTGAAGGAAGCGAGGAAGTCCAAGCGACAGCAAGCGGCTTTGATCAAGTTGGGATTAATGAAGAATAAATAAAATGAAGCCTTCGCGTGTGCGGAGGCTTCATTAATTTAGTCAACATCCCTATAGCGAGATTTAAATTGATACCCATCAAACCAATTTTCTGTAGTAAATGAATACTTCATCCAAACATCAGCTGTTGAATTAGTTTCTTCAGTTTCAACCAACTTAATTTCCCCTGGCTCTAACCTCATAACCTTAGATTCTATTTCCTTCTGTGTACTACCGTCTCTATTTACGGTTCTAATTAGAAATTGAACTTCTTTAACCTCATCCATATTGTTTCTGGCATAAAACACATTATATATCTTAAAATCACAATTTCTTCTTCTAAGGCACCTGTCTTCTGAAACGGCTAACCTTAAACCAATTTCTTCATCATCCACTTGTTCGAGTTCACTATAGGCATTGTTCAAGGCAATGGTATAATCTAATTTGTTAGCCGCTGGATAAATCCAAGCCATAAAAATAAACATGCTTACTGCTAAAAACGTAGTAAAGATCCACATGGCTTTTGGATCATGAAGGTTTTTAGGTAATGGATTTTTGCGATATCGAAATGTTATACCTAAATTTATAAGACCAATAATGATGAATATAGTTAATGAAACTATCAAACCCCCGATAAGGTTTGAATGGTCCATAAAAATTGGTAGTTCATATTTACTTTTTTGATAAATGGCTAACACCAATATTAATAAACATATTGTGATAAAAAGAAATAATGGGCCCTTCTTATTTAATTTCTCTTTCTTACCTTTTTTTACATTAATATAAGAAACATACAACCACATATAAGGGATGATTCCTATTATTATAAAAGTATAATCAACCATGATTGTGCCCCTTTATATCATGCTGAATGGTTATAATCATTCTCTTTAATAGTATTTAAATATCTTTTTCTCATTATGGGTAATCCCACACCTAATACCACAGCCGTTATTACAGATCCGATTGCAGCAGTACCATTAATTAACTCAACAAGTGTTACAGGGATGTATATAACATAAGCAAAAATCATTAAAAACAAGAATAGTCTTTTTACACCTTTTTCTGATCTAAACATGTTTACACCTCTTTTTTGGAGTTATGTTTTAAAACTTTTTTGTTTGAGTTATATGAATCAATTTAACTCAAACATCTCCCTCTTCAAACTCAATATCATATTCTTCTTCAAACTCTATGATCTTGTTTTCTACTTCTTGAGTTAATTCATCAAACTCAACCATTAACTCATCCACTTCGGTCGATGCTTCAGCGGCTTCTTCCTCAGTCATTTCACCATTAGCCAACTGACCTAATATGTCCACTTCAAGTTTCATAGCTTCATGCCAAGCAGTTATTTGTTTCTTTCGTAAATCATGATAGTCTTTTACAGCTTCTGACTCCGGGTCTTTTGATTCAAGATTAGTTACCATTTTGCCAACAAGATCGGGTAAATCTTTCTGCATCTCATAATTCTCTTCAATTGTTGTTGCTGTTGCTGCTTGTTGAATAATTCCTTCAATTTCACCAAGCACTTCATCGTTATACTCAATTAAATCATTATGGTAACTAATGATCTCTTCCTGCTCCTCCGAACCGCTACATGCAGCTAATACTAATGACAACAACAGAACTACCACTAACCCCTTCATCAAGTTCTTCATTCAATCGTCTCCTATTCTTCTAAATTAATTGTTCTTGGATTTCCCCAGATTTCCTCTAGAAAGTCAATTTTAGGTCCTGAGGAGTTTTGATACACATTATCTTGAAAACTCTCAATAATATTGCTATATGTTGTGGCCGTAAACTCTTTAGAAGCCTTTACATGAAATTTATTATTCTTAATTTCCAGTTGAGCATCTTCTAATAGTCCATCGTTCTTTTGAATAGTATTCTTAACACTTCTAATGACTTTTTGTTTATCCACTCTACTTTTCAAGAATCCCTCTAGTTCAACTCGATAGTCTGAGCTATTTAATTCTTCATTTAATACCTGATCAAATGCTTCAATTTCTATTTCTCTTATAGACCAACCTACGTAACCACCTGAACTTTCTAATTGTCCTTTACGCTCATCAACTTTTTCTTCAAAGTCTTCGAAGAATGCATGTAAAACTCCTTCCAAAGTTTCTTCTTCATATTCTTCGATGGCGCTTCTGACCTCTTCATAAAAAACACTAGTCGCTACCATACTCGCTTGTTGTGCAATTGAAGCAGATTTTTCTTTCGTCGCAAACACGCTTCCTAAATTTAATACAAAAACAAATAACACCATGTTAATAATAAGCAGGCCTAATACAAATATAGCAATGTTTCCACGTTCATTATTCAGTATCTTCTTCATCACTCAATCACCCTACTGTGAGCTTCGGTTGTAAAATTAATCGTAGGCGTTTGTGTCCCAAAAATTTGGTCCGGCAAGAAAATTAATTGAATACTGGCGTTGACCGTCGTCGAGAACTCTCTACTTGCTGTGTTAGTTCCACTAATTGATCCACTTAGGTAACTCGTTGAATCTAAAATACTTTTAGCTGCAGCTCTTGCTTCTGAATCATTTTCCGTAACAGAGTACACTTTCGCATACTCATTAGCAGCTGATTGCGCAACAATTACACCATGAACACTCACGATGAACTGAATCATGATTGCTAGTAGGATAAAAGCTAATGGAACAATCCCTAGAAATTCAATTGTCGCAGAACCTTCTTCAGATTTGATTTTCTTCATTAGCTTTTATCCTCCTTAGTAGGTTATAGGTTTCGAGTGTCTTTTTTTATGTTATCAAGGTATCTGTCTTGATCTTGATCAAGCTTTTCTAAAGCAGCTCTCTTATGTTCTTCTTTAGATATATCATCGCGCTGTGGTACATAATTGATTTTCTTAATCTCAATATCTATTCTCTTCTTAGAGTTAGCAAACTGGTTAACAAACATTTTAATATCTTTATAGTTTTCCTTTTTATATTTACCATCCTTTAAATAGCCTTGTATGGTTTTAAATGTCTCAACCATATCTCGAGATGTCTTGATAATGTGGTACTGAAGAAAGTCTAACTCAGCGACTAAATCTTTCAATTCACTTACATCTTCAAGAGTAAACTTCTGTTTGTCTTCTACTTTTCGGTCAATAAATTGTTTGCCTTTTTCCATTGTTTTCAAGTGATTATCGTGCAAAGTTAAGATTCGACTCATATAGTCATAGCCCTTTTGTAGATTTTCTTTCTCCGCACTACTATTTGCATCATTTATTGATTCCTCTAGAAAATCCTTTGTCAGTTCATAAGCACCCATATTAATTTGACTTCTGTCTGATCCCAAAACTATTAAACTATTTAGTAATCTATTTAAAATAATAATTTCTTTAAAGGCAAATTCATAATCCTCTTGAGCAGCTTCAATATCAGATATAATTGACAGTTTTACTCCTTTTGTAATTCGGTTTTTATAATCTACCATGTAAAAATTGATGCCCTTATAATAAAGGTGATTATTAACGATCCTGTATCTTTCCAATGCTTTTTTATACTTTTTGGCTTTCATAATTAAATTTTGGTCTGTTATTTCCAAATGATCACCCTCAATGTGCTAAAGTTTGTAATAACTTAAGAAAAAAATCCTTTAATTTTATCAAACGTTTTCTTACCACTATCAACCAATGAATCTGTCATAGATTTAACAGTTTTCTTATTGAACCCTTTCCAATTCTTTGAAACAAACTTAGTCCCTCTTGATGCTAACCATAGGCCCGCTCCTGCTGCTCCAACACCAAGTCCTAAAACTGGGTTAACTGCAGCTATAGCTACACTAGCATTCATCATCGTATTTCCTACACCCGTCCCTACATCTGCTCCTGCAGCGAATTTATCAGGTGTAGATGCATTACTTCCTAATACATCGGTAAAAGTATCAATTTTATTGTAAGTATCTATTCCTGATAACACTGTACCAACAGCTGACCCTGCTATATTAAATTTGGATAATGCTCCAACTGCAGCAGGGTGTGGTGGTGAAACCCCACTATTTACAACTTTAGCAGCATTCGCTAAATCCTGTGCATTGTCAACTGATGAACTTAAGTCCTTTGCGCTTTTAGCAGCATCTAAGTACTGTTTAGTTTTTATGGTATCAACTGTACCTTTAACTAATTTTTTTGAGTTTGATGCCGTATCATAAGTATCAAATAAAATATTATCTCCTAGACCCAGCTTTAACCCATTCATTAATATGTTTCTTCGAAATTCTCCAACAGATGAATAACCAAACTTTGAATCAAAACCCATGCCTTTCATGTTTTCACTAGTTAAGAAATTACCAATTAAATTTGCTTGGCCTTGAATAACTCCCTTAGCCAAGTAGTCCATAGTTTTGTAGCCGTCCGAATTAATTGTATTTATAAATTGATCATTCCAAGATTTCAATACATTAATACCGCCATTAATAGCATCAGGATCATATGCAAATCCTACTTGGGTAAAAGGTAAACCTATCGTACCATTTCCATTAAATGCACCTAACACCCACGGATTACCCTGAGTCCCCGTGCCGTTGAACCCATTCTGTAACCATGGATTTCCGGTTGTTACAGAGCCATTAAATCCATTCTGCAACCAAGGGTTCCCAGTCGTTGCAGAACCACTAAAACCATCTTGGGACCACGGGTTACCTACATAACCGTTAGCTGTCCACCCTTGCAAATGCCATGGTAAGGTCTTCCATGAGGTGTCTGGATTAATCCCTTGCATAGGGTCTCCCGTCCAACCTTCACCTTGAGTTCCTTCTCCAGTCCAAGGATCACCTTCAGTCCCGTTACCTTCCCACGGATTACCTTCCCATTGTAAGTGCGATCCGTCCCACGGTTTACCTTCCCACGGGTCACCTTCCCAAGTATCTCCTGTCCAAGGGTTACCCGACCATGAATCAACCGCAAATGCCACAGGTGTGAACAATGGATAAAAAGCAATAATCGCAACGATTAAAGAAATAAACACTCTCTTTAATTGTCTAAACACATCTACACCCCTATCTCACTTTTTTCTTGAATAACGTCAAATGTTTCAAGCTGCTCTCGCCATTTAATGATTAGCGACGTCATCCACATGATTAAAAATGGAAAAAACAATAGATTAATGGTCATCTGGGTGATCATCTGTGCTGCAAATGAAGATGTTATGTTAAATAATTGGTATGTAACAAATATGCCGAATAATAACTCAACCATCCCTAAGAGGAATAGCATTAATGAGATCTTCACGAAACGCTTCTTCCCTATTCGAAAGCCTTCCTTAAATGATTTCCAAGTCGATTTCTCATCAAAGATACTAATATAAGGAACAGGAAAAACTAATGCTAGTAAGATTAATCCCGGAAGTAAAAATAGCATAAATCCAATGGTACTTAGTAAGGCTGTGATACACGCGAACACAAATACCGTAAATCCATTAACTAGAAAAATATAAATTGAGTTTTTAAGACTGTGTTCTTTCCCGATGTGTTCGTTGTATACGTAACGAATATAAGGCGTTTGAGCATATAGAAATAATAATAACGTCAAAAAGCCATTATAAATATCCGCTACAGAGTAAATAGGCGAATAACTTGGAGTAATGGCATATATGTAGTTCGTGACGAAAGAATGTATTAATAGAAGTGGTAATGTGGTGGTTAACATTAACACTAAGATTTGCTCAAACTTACCTGTATAAAGTTCCCATGTATTTTTTAAAGGTTGATCCATATTAAACCTCTCCAACTTTTCCTAATATGGTAGTTTAATAGATTATTTTTATTGCTTGCTCTTCTCCATCATTTCATCCAGTCGATTAATGGTTTGCTCATGTTCATCTTCCATTGCACTTTTATGATCTTCATATTGTTGGTCATTAAACTCTGATAATTTATTTGCTCTGTCATCGATAAGCTCTTTTAAGTCATTTTCAATTTCTTCATCTATTTGTTCTGTTTCAACCAACAGTTGTACGGCGCGGTTATACAACCTTCCTTCTTGATTTATGATGTTGCGAAATTCAGAAGAGATACTGTTTAGCTCATCGTTCTTGCCGATTTTATCCCAATTAATATCCGTTTTCTCTAGTGCAGCCCAAATATTATTACCTGCTTCACGAACAGCATTATTTATATTTTTAAGCGCAGCATCTACTAAACCTTCACCAGACTTAACATTAGTAAATTCGCCACCACCAGCCTCAGCTACTGCCTTTAATTGTTGCTGGGCTTCATTCCCAACATCAAAACCAATGATATTAACGGCGGTTGCAATTCCTGAATTATGCAACTCCTTCGCTGCTTGAACAGGGTCTCCTCCACAAGTCTCTTCACCATCACTAATGATATAAACCGTACTCTCAACATCATCACTAGAATGCTCTATCAAGTCATTATCTGCTGCCTCAATGGATGCGGCTAAAGGCGTCCAACCAACTGGTTCAAAATTAGACAAAGCTTCTTCAAAATTACCGCTATCATAATGATCTAATGGGTAAACAACTTCAGAGCTAGCGCAAGATAGTTCTTTATCCGAATCGCTACTACTGCCCTCATGTCCGTAGACTCTTAGCATAATCTGAGCATCTTCTGGTAACTGTGATACAAACTCTTTTAAGGCGTTCTTAGCTGATTCCATCTTAGTCTCATTACCAACATAAGCTGCCATACTTCCACTTGCATCCATTAACAACGCAATGTGTTGCTGTTTTTCCTCTGACTCTTCACCTTCTTCAGGTTTTGCCCCCTCAGGCGCACCTTCGATTGTAAATGTTGGATCAAAGTCATCGTACCTACTTAATGCTGATTGATAATCTGCTGCTAGCAATTGCGTTAAATAGTTATAAATTTCTTGAGCTGAAGCTTCTCCCGGTAGTTCTACAAGCTGTTGTTTTAACAATTCCTCATCTATATCATCCATTGAAAACAACTCTCCGGGGCCCTCTGCGACCATTCCTTCTGCATCAAATGCGGCTTCTGGTAGTTCAATAGATTCACCTGCCACTTCTTCATCTTTCTCTTCACTCGAATCTGCATTTTGATTAGAACAACCAGAGATTAAAACAAATAGAAATATTGCTGCACTAAACCACCATTTTAATCGAACCACATAACTCAGCTCCTGTACCACTGGTATCTTCCATTTCTTAGATACATTATTTCAGTTTTACTCTTCAGAAGTTTGAGATTTGTATTTCTCTTCTACGAGCTCTTTTGCTTCTTGTAAAGATTTTTCACTTAATTCTTCCATCTCAGACTCTAATTTATGTCCTACTTCTTCAATTTCATCCATTACGGTATTAATTCTATTTTGAAGTTCTTTTTTTTGTTCAAATGTTATAAACTCTAATCCTTCCAAAACATCTGACAAACTATGCAAGTTATTACTCACACCTAATGTGGTAAAGTACCAGTCGTTACTGATACTTAGAATGTCAAAATAATTATCAGTTTCTTCAACATCAATATCATACATAGTATCTTCTTTCCATTTATCCCATGCTTCTAGAACTAGTTCAGCACGATTAAACTCTTCTTGTAACTCTTCTTCATTATTTGCTGAGGCGAATATTCCGCCTGTCACCTCTGCCATTTTTTCAAGTTGTCGTTGAGCTTCTGCATCTGTTTGAAATCCTATGATGTTAATAATCGGTTGAGCGTTTGAATCTGAAAGTGCTTTTGCAACAGCTACTGGATCTCCATCACAGGTCTCGATTCCATCACTAACGACATAGATTAGATTGGTGTGAGTATTAGAATCAAACTCACTTAATGCTTCTTGTGATTGTTTTAAAGCATCAGCTAACGGAGTCCAACCACTTGATTCAAATTGGTTGAGAGCTTCTTGGAATTCTGCTTCCTTATAAGTATCAAACCCATATACCTGTTCAATGGAGCTACATGATAACTCTTTATCGCTGTCCGCACTTGTTCCTTTATGCCCATACACTCGTAAAGACACATTGGCTTCTTCTGGCACTTCAGCTAAGAAATTATTGATGGCTTCTTTCGCCACATCCATTCTTGTTTGACTCCCCGCATAGTTCGCCATACTACCACTAGAGTCTAAGATAATCTCCACATTATAATTCTCTTTAAAATGAAATTTAGAATCTGGTAAATCTGGATCCCCAAAGGAAGCAAATTCCCATTTTTTTATGACGTCTTGTGGATCCGGATAATCCTGAGCTAGCAACCAATACATTTCTCTTAAATATAATTCGTATTCTTTATCTGTTGGATTTTCACTCATTGGGCCAATATCTTGCATCGCTTGCTCAATTTCCTCTTCTAAATCATAGATATTATCAACATTTGCAAAAGGGCCTGGCGGCTGACTAGCCAACCCTTCCACATCTGTTGGAATGGGGTCAAGATCTTCTAGTGAAATAGCCGACTCTGTATCTTCAAATTCTTCATTCTCGTTATGATTTTCTTCCATTGATTCATCTTCATTTGCATTGTCTTCAACAGATTTTTCAGATGCTAGCGGCTCATTGTTTTCTTCATCGTTTCCTTCTTTGCTACAAGCGGTTATTACAGTCATTAGGCTGACTAGTATTAATAATAGTTTAAATCTCATCCGACATGACTCCTAGCTTCTTAATTCACCTTACTCTTCTGAAGTTTGAGATTTGTATTTCTCTTCTACAATTTCTTTCGCCTCTTGTAGGTTTTTATCTCTTAATTCCTCAAGGTCTTTTTCGAGTTGATCAACGGTTGTGTCAATTTCATCTATAATGGGCTTAATTCTTCTTTTTAATTCTTTTCTTTGGCTATGTGTAAAAATTTCAAGATTTCGTGATATGTCTACCATATTATTCATTCGATTACTAATTTTCATTGTTGTAAATGACCAATCATTATGCAGTCCCATAATATCAAAGCTACTATTGACTCTTTTTGCGTCTAAATCCCGCATGGCATCATTTTTCCAATCTTTCCATGCATCTAGTACTTCCTCTGCACGATTGAACTCTTCTTGAAGTTCTTCTTCATTACTTGCAGAGGCAAAGATTCCACCAGAAACCTCAGCCATTTTTTCTAGTTGCTTTTGTGCTTCGGCATCCGTTTGGAAACCAATAATGTTGATAATTGGCTGAGCGCTGGACTCGGATAACTCCTTCGCTACAGCTACGGGGTCTCCGTCACACGTCTCAATTCCATCACTCACGACATAAATTAAATTTGTATTTTTTTCAGAATCAAATTGACTTAGTGCTTCTTGTGACTCCTTTAATGCATCAGCCAAAGGAGTCCACCCCATTGGTTTGAATTGATTTAACGCTTCTTGAAACTTGCCCTCGTTGTAAGTATTAAACCCATACACTTGTTCAATTGCATTACATGACATCTCTTTATCACTATCTGCCCCTGTCCCTTTATGCCCATAAACTCTTAGAGACACATTAGCTTCCTCCGGGACTTCCGACAAGAACTCGTTAATAGATTTCTTAGCCACATTCATTCTTGAACCATTACCAGTTGGATTGGCCATAGACCCACTTGAATCTAGTATAATTTCAACATTATAATTCTCTTTAAAGCTAAATTTAGAACCTGGTAAGTCAGGGTCACCAAATGAAGCAAATTCCCATTTTTTGATAACATTTTCTGGGTCGGGGTAGTCCTCTGCTACTAGATAATAAATATAACGTAAATATTTTTCATATTCTTCATCAGTAGGTTCTTCACTCATTGGACCTAATACATCCATTTGTTCCTTTATCTCTTGTTCCAAATCAAATAAACTATTTACACCAGCGAATATCCCTGGTAGTTGGTTTGCTAACCCCTCAACATCTGTTGGTATAGGTTCAATTTCATCTAAAGTAACTTGATCTTCTTTAGCTACTTTTTGAACTTTTTTTGATTCTTCTGATTCATTAGATTCACCACTATTATGATTATCATCTGTCTCAACTTTGCTATTCTGTTCTATATTATCTTCACTTTTATTAGATGTTTCATTCTCTTGCTTACTACAACCTGCAATTAAAGTTACAAATAGTAATATTATTAATAGAGATTTTTTCCACATTAATTATTCTCCTTATTGTAGTTCAGATTTTATTATTAATTTCCTCCACCAATATCTTCGATTAAATTGTTAAACTTCGTCACCAGCGTATTACCAAAATCCCCACCACTAAACGCTTGCGAAATTACTCCAACCAAGATCACAATTACCGCCGCAATACCAATCCACTCTAATGTCTGCGATCCTCTTTCATCCTGCTTAAAACCCTCTACCTTGTTCATCATTCTTGAGTACATGCTTACTAACAAGTTCATTTAAAATTCCTCCTTATATTTTTTAAAATAAATTAAATATGCTATTATCACCCATCAACATGTTCATGATCATTAATCCTGCAATGATCAATATGGAAACAGGTGCGATTAAAAAGGTTGTCACTAACGTCACTTTTGGTGATGCCTTAGCTGCAAGTTCTTTCACTTGCTCTTGCCTGATTTGTCTCAGGTCATCGGCTTGCACTTTGAATGTTTGAGCAATAGGAATCCCTAACTGTAACCCCTGAATAAGTCCTTTGATGAGCGACTGAAACTCTTCATTTTCATTTCGTTTTAGTAATTCTCGGTATGCCTTTTCTCTTGGGACCCCTAAATCGATTTCTTGGTTGAACCTTGAGAATTCTTCTCTTATTGGCCCATCAAAATGAAGGATGACTTCTCTTAAAGCCTGATCCAGACTTACACCAGCTTGTAAACTCGTGCTGATCGTGTCCATGAAGTCCGGTAAATCGCGTCTAATTGCTTGTTGTCGTTTCTTCACTTCTCTTCTAATCAAGATAATGGGTAAGAAGTAACCTATCACTGGGTTAAACACCAACATATATTGTGCAAACGGAAATCCTATTAATACGGCTAAAACACCTGTGATGAATCCTACAATTAACAGGAAAATCTTTAAACCTTGAAATCTAGCAACCGTTAGTTTTAACGGATTTCCTGATTTCCTAAGCCACTCTTCAACCATGTAGTTCTCGCTAAAGAAGTTTACACGCTGTCCTAAATCGGAGAATTCATCAGCGTATTTTGTCATGAACTGGAATAGTTCAGCTCTTCGGTTCTTTTTCTTTTCCTTCTTTTCAAACGGGTCCGTGTCTGTCACGTCTGATACATGGTCCAAGACACTTCTTTTATCTTTCAGGAAAGACCAATAATGTTTTAAAAACAACAATGTACAAAACCAGAAAGCTATAATTGATAAAATGATTAATGCATCCATAGGCTACACCTTTATATCCGTAATTTTTCTTATTAAAATAAACGACAAGACTATCGCACCCATAAACAAGACAAGTAGCACTAGCCCAAACCCGGACCAAAGTGGATCGATAAATCCATCTATGACATTATTCATGACTAGCAGCAAAAACACCGGAAGGGCTGGCACAATAAATGAGATATATTTTTGTTCTGACGTCATCGTTTTTATGATTTGGTTCAATATTTTGCGATCCTCAAATGTATTGGCCATTGTTTCGAGTGTGAGAGCGAGATTTCCGCCTGTTTTCTTTTGAATCAGTAAGGTTGCGATAAAGAGGTTAAAGTCTCGCGATTTGTTCCTCTTTTGTACATCTCTAAGGGCTCGTTCTAGAGTGACTCCCATTTTCAGTTCATTAGAAATCTTTTTGAACTCAGCTCCCGCTGGACCGCTAAGTTCTCTTGCGACGATATCAATTCCTTGGTTAACCGTTAAGCCTGACCTGGCCGCATTTCCAAGTAATCGACAGACTTCACTTAATTGCTCGTTGAACCTGGCTTCGTAGCTGTTTTTTCTAAAATAGAATAGTAGATAATTGGCTATAAAAAGGATTCCTAAAGGTAGTAGAAGGCTAACATTAAATGACATGCCGAAGATCGACGACATCATGACAAAGAGTGCCATGTAACCAACAATTAAGATTCCAACGTATTCAGAAGGTAAAAGTTTTAAGTTTGCATTATGTAATTTATCTTTGAGGGCTTGGGAGGACTCTCTTTCATCAAAACGATCCCCCCATTTACTAATAAAACTTTTACGTTCTTCTTCTGGAAACCATTCTTTTACTTTCATATTCCATTCTTTCTTTTGAGACCTAAACCCCAGGAAGTAATACCCCGCAAGCAGCAAGGACAAAATAGCTAAGCTATAAAGTATAGACACTGCTATGTTCATCCGTGTATACCTCCTTTGCTTCAAAGAAAGTTGGACGTATTTCAATTCCATGTACCCTTAGGTGTGGCAGGCATTTAGGTAAAACACCTGTTGGCGTGAACCGACCAATGACATTCCCTTCTTCATCCATCCCAGTGCGTTGGAATTTAAAGATATCTCTGACTTCGATTTTTCCACTTGCTGTTTTTTCTACTTCCGATATGTTCATGATTTTACGTGTACCATCTGTCAGTCTTTGAACTTGAACGATATAATCCAATGCACCGGTAATATAGTCACGAATAACGCCTGTTGTTAGGTCCATGCCAGCCATGACGACCATCCCTTCAACACGGTTAATGGCATCAATTGGGGTATTGGCATGAACGGTTGTCATCGAACCCTCGTGACCCGTGTTCATCGCTTGAAGCATGTCAAAAGCCTCTGGTCCACGAACCTCACCGACGATAATTCGATCGGGTCTCATTCTTAATGAGTTCTTGACCAATTGTCTAATTGAAATTTCACCTTCACCTTCTACGTTTGGTGGGCGAGCTTCCATGCCAACCGCGTTCGGTCGTTCTAAACGTAACTCTGCTGAGTCTTCGATTGTAATCACGCGTTCTTTATGTGGTATTGATTTTGCTAATGCATTTAGCAGTGTCGTTTTACCACTACCTGTTCCTCCAGATATTAAGACACTTAATTTCGTCTTAATGAGAGACTGCAAGAATATGGACATCTCTTCTGTAAAGGTCCCGAACTTTTGCAAGTCATCCATCATAAATGGTGTTTTACGGAACTTTCTAACTGATAAGAGCGTTCCACCTAAACTAATAGGGTTTATAACCGCATTGACACGACTGCCATCTGGCAATCTAGCATCTACCATTGGCGAACTTTCATCGATACGTCTTCCAAGGGGCGCAACAACACGGTCCACGATATGCCGTACATGGTCCTCATCTTTAAAAGACACGTTCACTCTTTCAAGTTGACCACCTTTTTCCACGTAAACTTCGTTAGGCGCATTGACTAAAATCTCTGTGATGTCATCATCTTTAAGTAATGGCTCAAGGGGACCAAACCCAACACTTTCATCAATCAACATCGAAAGCATCCGTTTTTTGTCTTGCTTCGGGATGACGACTTTTTCTTCAGACATAAACTGATTGACGAACCGTTCAATTTTTAATCGTTTGTCGGAATCACTTAAACTCGTAATTTGTTCAAGGTTGACTTCAGTAAGTAAACGAGATTTATAGTGTTCGACTAACTCTTCAATGTAACCCGAATTCGACCGAATACTTGAATCGATTTCGTTTTCTAATCTTTCTTTAGACTCCCTTTGAAAAAGCGACATTTCCTCACCCCTTTAACTTTACTTCAGCATGGAGTTAACCCATTTATGTACATCTTTGGAGAATGGAGTTAACTTCTTTTCTTTTGGTTCTTTACGTAACGGTTCTCCATGATTAATTTTGGCTTGAATATTCTTGTGATCTCTTCTAATTTCTGCTGCTACCGGATAAGACACGAAACGCTCTAGATCTTTCTTGGTTAGTTCAGTATCTTTATGTTTAAAGTTAATTACGATTTCTAGCTTTTCTTTTGTATTAATCCCAAGACGAGCAAACAAACTTTCAACACTCTTTAACACCCTCATAGACACGGTGTTAACATCCATGACATAGTAAATTCGATCTGATTCTTCGAGCGCCATTAACGTTTTCTCATCCATCCAATTTGGTAGGTCTATGATGATAAAATCAAAATTTCGTTTACTTGCTCTAATTAACCTCAGAACAAAGTCCTCCGTAATTTTCTCAGCCATCTCAGCATCTTTTGGACTAATTAAAACATTTAACTCTGAATGTGATTCTCTTTCGGATACGTTTCTGATATGGTGTTCACCCAGTTCATTAATAACTGGGAGTAAGTCAATGATGGTACGGTTACTCTCGATACCGAGGTAAGTCTCAGCTCCACCATATTGAAGGTTTAAGTCAATGAATAATACTTTTCCGGTCGACTCGAGCTTAAGTGTTTGAGCATAGGTCGTACTGATTAGTGATTTACCCGTTCCGCCAGACCCACTATAAAAGGCAAAAACTTTACCCCCACCTCGCTTAAAACCCTCTGTTTCATTGAGTGATAGATCCTTTTTGGCATGATCATAAGCCAGTTCCTCGAGTCTTTCTTTTAAAATAAGCTCTTCACCGGGTATAACGTAGAAGTCGGTGACGCCAAGTCGATTCAGGCTTCTAAGTAGGTCAAAGTCTTCTAAACCATTCACACAAATGATCGAAGCGTTTGGAAAATCCGCTAACGCCGACTGGACTAAATCGACTGTTGAATCATCTTGATTAACTACTAATATAATTTGCGCATGAATCCTTTTAAAATCATTAGGTGTGACTTCATTTAGGTTAAACGATTCACTTAATTGCTGGTACAATGTATCTTTAAGTTCTGTATGATTACCAATGACATAGAGATCATTTACTTTACTCATAAGGCTCCTCCAACGACTGTTATTCTACTCTTCATCAGTTTCTTCTTGATTTTCACTTCTGTCCTGTTCGTCTTGGTTTTCCTCAGCTTCATCTTCACTTGATTCTTCAGCTTCTGATTCTCGCTGAGGTTGTGAGACCTCCATATTTTCGCTCACTTTTGCCCTAACGATCCTTAAGCTGTCAGCGTAATTTTGTAAGTGAACAAGCTCTGTGACTCTATCAAAAGGAATTTCAACTCTAGCACCTGAGAATTTACCACTTTCACTTCCCGTTTGAATAACGTTAACGTCTTCCATAAATAACTCAGTCACAGGTTCATCGTTAAATTTATGTGAAACTAAAATATCGACGCGGTCACCTGGGAAAAGTGGTTCATCAAAAAAGATTTTCTCGCTTTGAATAAGCGAGATCAAACGAGTGTTTTCATCTGTAATTGCTGAAGCCTCTTTCAACATGCTTGTTGTGATAATTTCATCTTCTGAAAGAGGAACAAGTGATACCTTATTTCTAAGCTGGCTGTCTGAAGTTATGTATTCATCCCTTAAATATCTTTGTGGGATTTGTTCTGTCGATACATCATCTGGTGTAAGAATTTTCCTGGATGGGATCTCATCATTTGCTTTATAAACCGTTACAAACGTACCAAGATCTTCGTTTAACGACTGGACCTTTTGAAGAATGAGATAACCAGATGTTGCAGCTAGTATGATGGCTAACAATAAAAATATGAGTGCTTTTCGTTTTGATTCCAACACGACTATTCAACCTACCTTCTAAATGCCTCTTTTAGACTACTATGTAATTTCCATATAATAATACCTTGAATTCAAGATAAACCAGGTGTATCAAGGGATTTGCTTAAATCTATGTCTACCATGTTACCAAACTAGGAATATTTTTCTATAAAACTAATTCCTCAAAAATCATCCAACTAAACGGGTCAAATTGACTATTATTTCTATATTTTTACAAATAATCATAGTTCATAAGTATCGTTTATTGGAAACCAACACTTATCAAACGCAAGAATAGTAAGATGGTAAATTTTTTGGTACCATATCACATTTATGAGACATTTGGGGCCATAATGGGGAATCGAATTATGTCGAAAGAGGGTATTCGTCTTAATTTATGAGACATTGAAGTCGGTTTATAGGACACTCCGGTTAAAATATGAGACATTCGCACATAAATAATGTTCAGCAGCCTATTAAAAACGTATTAGTTTTAAGGTAAAAAAAATAGACCTGAATGATCAGGCCTTTAAGGAAAACATACTATTTTCTCATCATATCCGGTAAAACGGTTACTAGATCTGGTAAAAGAATTAGTACTGCCACACATACAACCATTGCTACTATCATTGGCATAACACCTTTAAAAATGGTTTGAATAGGTATATGCGGTGCGGCTCCTTTAATGACATATACACTTATCCCAATAGGTGGGGTTAATGAACCGATATTGATAGCCATAACCATGATGATTCCAAACCAAACCCCGTTAAACCCTAACTCTGTAATAATTGGGTAAACGATTGGCAAAGTTAAAACGATTAGTGATAACCCTTCCACAAAGCACCCAAGTAAAAATAAAGCGAACAAAATAAATATTAAAATAATATAAGTATTTAACTCTAGTCCGCCTACAAAAGAAGTTAGTTCTTGCGGTATTCTGCTGATTGTAATAAATTGCCCGAACAGGGTTGCTCCAATTAAGATGAGAAATATGTAGGCTGTTAATCGCACGGATTCATTAAAGGAATCTAAAAACTTTTTCCAATTTAGTTTCTTACTAATGAATGCTACAAAAATTGAACTGATTGCACCAACACCCGCGGCTTCAGTCGGAGTAAAGATTCCGGCATAGATTCCACCAATGGTTATTAAAAAGAGTAATAGAAATGGCCAAATTTGTACGATAGATTTGAACTTCTCACTAAACTCCACCTTTTCCGTCCTTACTGGTGCTAAGCTAGGTTTACGAGAAACTAAAATAGCGATTGTAATCATAAATAAGATGACTTGTAAGATCCCTGGAATAATTCCCGCTATAAGCAGCGCACCAATCGGTTCCCTAGTTAGAATTCCGTATAGAATTAAAATAACACTTGGAGGTATTAAGATGCCTAAAGTACCACCAGCCGCTACACATGCAGTCGAAAGACTAGATTTATAGTTATACTTCTCCATCTCGGGTAAAGCGATTTTGGTTACGGTTGCAGTTGTCGCATTTAGTGAACCTGAAATTGCGGAAAATATACTAGAAGTACCTATAGTTGCCATAGCAAGGCCTCCACGTAAATGACCAACCCAATTGTCTACTGCTTTATATAAGTCGCTTCCGATCCCTGTATTGGATAGCACCATTCCCATTAGAATAAATAATGGGATCACACTTAATGAATATGATGAAGCTGTATCAAAAGGCGTACGACCTAATTGAGAAAAAGCAACATCCCACCCTCTGATCATGCTGGTTCCAATAAACCCAACTATTATTAGTGAAATGCCTACTGGAACTTTAAGCAAGAATAGTATTAGTAATACAATAATTCCTATGACACCGAGCATCTCCGCCGTAATCATTTTGTTATCACCTTCTGTTTATATCTAAGAGCTAAAACAATCGCAACTAATGCAAACATAATTGTTCCAACAACACTAAACATCGCAAAAATATACATTGGTAAGCTAATATCACCAGTAACAGTGTTTGAGTTAAGTAATCTTTGTGTATTACCCCACATACTCCATGAGATTAGTAGCATTAAAGCAGCAATAACAACATTAATAATCCCTTCTACAACAAACTGGACTTTCTGAGGAAATTTTTCTACGACAAAATCTACAGTAATGTGTTCTTCATTTAAGTGTGTGTAAGCAATACTTGCAAAAATGACGACGATTAAACCTACTTCAACTATATCCACTGTCCCAGTAATAGGTGACCTAAAAAACTTACGTCCTAAAACATCTAGCGTTACCATCAAAGCCATTATAAATAAAACAAATTGGGCCACGTATTGTAGCCCTTTACAAATGAGTCTCACTATTTTTTCCACAGTGAACACAACCTTTTATTGGTTTTACTCTCTAACTTCTTCTTTTAATTCCATAGCTCTTTCATAAATCTCTTGGCCTGGCAGTCCTTGTTCCTCCATCTCCTCGATCCATCCTTGTGTCACATCTTTTAATGCATCTTTCCATGGATCTAGACTTTCACCAGATAGCTCAATGAACTCTGCACCATTTTCTTTTGCCAACTCTTCACCCTTTTTTCCATCAGCATCAAAAATACTACCGGATTCAGCTGAACGATCCTCTCCTACTAGATCTTTAAGTAGTTCCTGATCACCGTCGCTTAAGCTACTATAGGTTTCTTTATTCATAACGGAGAAAAATGGCGTGGCTGAAAAATGGCCAACTGTAACGTATTTTGCAATTTCATGAAAACTGTAGTTATATAAAGCTTCTAAAGGAACCATCGCTACATCAACTGTGCCTCTTTCTAATGCTTCATAAACATCGCCCATTGGCATGGATACTGGGACAGCTCCTAACGATTCTATAATTTTATTAGCTAACGGGGATGGTGACCTAACTCTTAAACCTTTTAGATCTTCAGGTGACTCAATTTTATGATTAATACTAATTAACTGTGCTGGGTCTGCAGTGAATAAAAATAATGGTTCTGTTTCATCATGTTCTTCTTGAATTTCGGGAAATTCGTTATACAAATTCCATAGAATTTTCGACCCGTGTTCAGCTGTTTCAGCTAAGAAAGGTAATTCTAATACTGATACTGAAGGGAACCTTCCTGGTGTATAACCGTAAACACTTAGGGCAATATCCGCTTCACCGGTAACGGCCATATCGTATTGTGAACCTGCATCTCCTAAAGCATTGGCTGGGTAGAGTTCATATGTTATTCTGCCATCTGTTTCTTCATTAAGTGAGCTACCTATATCTTCGAACACTTGTGTCTGAATAGGATGTTGCCCTGGCAAGAAGTGAGATATAACTAAATCGTGTTCTCCTCCTTCACCGGATGATCCATTGCTCTCAACACACGCGGAAAGCATAGTAGCCAGCAATAAACTTGTGACCACAACAAATAAACGCTTCATTATTTCTCCCCCATTCTAATTTTGTGATGAACCTTTATAAACTACTTCTTACAAACCCAACGAAATATACTTTGTTTCCAAGTACTCCTCAATTCCGTAGTAACCACCTTCACGACCTAATCCACTTTCTTTGAATCCACCGAAAGGAGCTTGCGGAGTCGATGGGGCACCATCATTTAACCCGACAATACCAAAGTGGAGGGCTTCGCTAATTCGGAAAGCTCGGCTAATGTTTTCTGTAAAGACGTACGATGCTAACCCGAATGGAGTTTGATTCGCACGCTTGATCACTTCATCCTCCGTCGAGAATGTAGTAATAGGTACTAGAGGTCCAAAGGTTTCATCATTCATGCACACCATGTCGTCATTTACATTTGAAAGAATGGTTGGCTCAAAGTAGTATCCTTGGCCGTCCTCGATTTTGGAACCGCCAATTTCCAGTTTCGCACCTTGGTTAATGGCATCCTGAACGTGATCTTCTACTTTCTTCATGGCATCTTCATCTATAAGTGGCCCAATGTCCGTACCTTCATCCAATCCATTGCCTACCTTAAGCTGCCTCACTTCTTCTTTTAATAGTTTCAAAAAATCTTGTTCGATAGACTCATGAACGTAAACACGATTGGCGCAAATACATGTCTGACCTGCGTTTCTGAATTTTGATTGAATCACGCCTGTTACAGCCTTCTTCAAGTCAGCATCTTCCATGACAATCACTGGTGCATGGCCACCGAGTTCTAGCGAGACTTTTTTCATCGTATCTGCCGCATCCCGCATGAGTAGTTTTCCGACTTCCGTTGAGCCCGTAAACGTTAGCTTACGAACTCTCGAATCATCTGACCAAGCTTTTCCGATTTGACTTGAACTACCTACCACTATATTAATGACACCTTTAGGAATGCCGGCTTTTTCAGCGAGTTCAACTAGTTTAATTGCTGTAAGAGGTGTTTGAGTAGCTGGTTTGAACACAACGGTACAGCCTGCTGCTAGAGCTGGAGCAACTTTTCTTGTGATCATGGCTGCTGGGAAGTTCCACGGTGTAATGGCTGATACCACACCAACTGGCTGCTTTTGAACGAAAATACGCTTGTTTGGGTGCGAAGCCGGGATAATGTCTCCGTAAATTCGTTTACCTTCTTCGGCATACCATTTTATAAAACCATTTGCGTAATTAACTTCTCCTATGGCTTCTTTAAGTGGTTTACCTTGTTCTTCTGTCATGAGCTTGCCGATTGTTTCCTTTTCATCGTCTATTAATCGATGCCAGGCCTCCAAGTATTGCCCACGTTCTTCAGAGGTTAATTTTGACCAATCGTCTAAAGCCGCTTCTGCAGCATCGACGGCTTTAATAGCATCATCTTTCCCTGCCTTAGGTACTTGAGCAATGATTTCCTGGGTTGCAGGGTTGGTGACATCGATCTTCTCTAAATCTTGACCAAACCACTTACCATCAACATAAAGCTCATATAACTTCATCAATTCTCTCACCCTTTCTGTTTATAACGATCATGAATATTATTTTTCTTATATGTTGGAAACGTAAATTCATAGAGTTCTAGTGAAAAAGCTAAGTAGCGTTCGTTAAACAATGGTGCGAGCTCGGTGGTGACGACGTTATAAATCTCATCGCACAGTATTTTCTTTTCATCGTCAGTTCGTCCTGTCCCTAACTTAAGGGTTCCGTGAATAAAGGCATCGTCACCGGTGCCATCAGCGACAACGTAATCACTTAATGCAATCGCTCTAGACCTTAACCCTCCGATTGGGACTTGGTGATCATGTTTAAGTAGAGCCTGGTTAATTTTTAATAAAAGGTCGGACACATTAACATCTTCTTTAAGATTGTCTGTGTATTCTAATGTAAAATGTGGCATGGGAACCCCTCCTTGCCTCTATCGCCAACAATCGTATTGACCAGTTTTCCTATACCTTCTACTTCCGTCACAACTTCATCTCCCACTTTCGTGTCTACAGAGCCTTTTGGTGTGCCTGTTAAAATGAGGTCACCTTCATTTAACGTCATGAAACTACTTAGGTATTCAATTAACTCCGGTACACCTAAAATCATATCCTTCGTTGATCCTTCTTGTGTTTTTGTACCATTCACAAACGTTCTAAGTTGCAGGTTCATAGGATCTTCAATGTCATCTCGTTCGACTATCCAAGGCCCAAGAGGTGTGCAACCATCTCTGTTTTTCACCCTTAGATTTGGTCTAAAATAGTTTTCTAGATAGTCGCGGATCGCATAGTCATTAGCGATCGTATAGCCTTTGACATAGTCTAGTGCTTCATCTCTTTTGACGTTTTTGGCGCTCTTTCCAATTACAATTGCTAGTTCACATTCATAATGCATAAACTCAACATCACTTGGCCTTACCGTTTTCCCACGGTGGCCGTTAAGCGTATTTTTACCTTTAAAGAACACCAATGGTTCAGGTAACGGGCTTGTAAATGACAGTTCCTTTGCGTGGTCAGCATAATTTAATCCGAGAGTAAAGATGGTTTGAGGCTCAATGGGCGGTAACCATTCTACCTCGTTTTCTTCTAATAATCGGCCATCACTCAGCTGGACTTTGCCATCAACTTCTTTTACATCGTGAACCTTTGACTCAAACATAACTCTACCGTACTTCATCTGCACTCACCTCACCTACGTAAACATCCGCTTCCTTCACAACTTTATTCTCTAAGTAGCCAACTTTTTCAATCTCTATTTTTACTCTGTCCCCTATTCGTGCATATGGTGGGTTTTCTGGCACACCTACGAGAAGGACATCGCCTTCGTATAAAGTCATAAATTCTGTTACATCGGCGATTAACTCAGGAATTGTTCGAATCAAGTTACGCGTGCTATTTTCTTGTTTAAGTTCACCGTTAATCCATACTTTTGTCGATAATTGATGTGGATCTTTTACTTGATCCCTTTCAATAATCCAAGGGCCTATCGGGCAGAAACCATCACGTGATTTCTGTTTAATCGCAGGTCTATATACATTTTCGATTGGCAAGCTTACATCGTTCACGACCGTGTAACCTTCAATATAATCAAAGGCGTCTTCCTGTTTGACTTTTGTTGCCGTTTGTCCAATGACCAATCCTAATGCAGCCCCAATTTGTACCTGCTCTTCTCCTTCTGGTAATGGGATTGGACTCTGGTGTGACGAGAATGTATTAACAGGTTTGATGTATAGAATCGGTGCTTCAGGGGGTTTTTGATATGGCTTTTCATCCATTTCAGGTTTTAACAGGTCATATTCTCCTTTATAGTTAAGGATGGTCCCGTACAAGGTGTCGGAAATAGGGTTATCAAACGTTAATTGATCGACAGAATAGTCTTGGCCATGCAGCTTTACCAGTTGGTTAGTTAAATCTAATTCGCCTTCTTTTATTTGAGAAAAACCTTGTAGCTTGAACTTAATGCGTGACACTTCAACATCACCTCTTTTGAACAATATGTAAAACGATGAGTAAGCCGGCCCAACAACCGGCTTACCACTTCTTATATTAATTTGTAGTCGATTAATGTTTTACGGATATCTTCTTGAATACTGTCAGAAGGAAGGTCCATTGGGAGTCTTAAAACCGGTTCAATTTTACCCATCATACCTAATGCCGCTTTAACTGGCGCAGGGTTCGTATCTTTGAATAACACATCGTTTAGGCGCATTAATTCAAAGTGTAAGTTCTGTGCTTTTTCAATATCACCTGCGAACCATGCATCGTGCATTTCGGCTACTTTCTTTGGCTCAACGTTTGCAGTGGCACTTATTGAACCAGCTCCACCAATAGCTAACATTGGGTAACAAAGCAATTCGATTCCTGAGAATAATAGAAAATCTCTTCCACAATTCAGGAGTACTCGGTTTACATGCTCAAAATCTTTATTCGATTCCTTAACTCCAATGATGTTCGGGCAATTTTTAGCAAGTTGAGCTAACGTTTCGACTTCTAAGTTTTTCGCCGTACGCCCTGGAATGTTATAGACAATAATCGGAATATCGACTGAATCCGCTACGGTTTTAAAATGCTTATATAGCGCTTGTTGGTTTGGCTTATTGTAATAAGGCACAATGACCATCGCTGCATCTGCGCCCATTTCTTGCGCTTTTTTCGTTAAGTACATTGTTTCATCGTGATTAGTCGACCCCGTACCAGGCGCAAAAGGCACCCGACCATTAATCGTTTTGGCCGCATTCTCCATAACTTGAACGCGCTCTTCGATGGTCATGGAACTAGGCTCTCCAGACGTACCTGTAACGGAAATCGCATGAGTTCCATTAGCTAACTGGTACTCTATTAATTCAGACTGTTTCTCAAAGTCTATGTCATAGTTCGCCTTAAAAGGGGTAATCACCGGTGTAATAGACCCTCTAAGTTTCTGCTTAATTTCATCATACTGCTTTGACATACTTCATCCTCCTAATCTACTAAATCATGAATTGAGGCTTTGTCTTTTTAAGCTTTGGCTCGCCTGTTTCAATTGGTTTACCTGTGTGAACGTCTAGTACAATGGACGCTTCATCAAACCAACTATCAGGTGCCTCATGCCCCCAGAACGTTTGGCGTAACGGATCATTTAAATCCCATTTAATTGGTTTAAAATCCGGGTCACTCGTTAAATAATCTCCATTGTAAAGCTCGATACGGTGACCGTCTGGATCTCTTAAATATAAGAAAAACGCATTCGATAACCCATGTCTTCCAGGACCACGTTCAATGTTTTTCGTATAGCCCATTGAGGCTAATACATCACAACCATCGATTAAACTCATTGGATCTTTTAACCAAAAACCAACATGGTGAAGACGTGGCCCAACGCCATTCATAAACGCTACATCGTGAACGCTAGGTTTACGGTGTAGCCACGCTGCCCAGATCCGTTCTTGATCATCGACCGTATATTCCGAACAAGCAAATCCTAGTTTATTAATATAGTAGTCATAGTTATGTTGAACATCGGTGACAGCACAATTGAAATGGTCAATCCGCTGTACTTTTGCACCTCTATATAAGTCGTAGCGCTGTAGGAGCCTGTCAACTGAATCCATTTCTGCATAAAATTCAACTGGCAATCCTTGCGGGTCTTGAATTCGGAAGGCACGACCTAATGCATGCTGTGAACCTTCCTCAAGCCACTTTACGTTCGTTCCTTCATTTTCAAAGCGACTCGCCAATTCATCCAAGTTTTCATTTGAATAAACCTTATAGCTCATAACTTCTACAACTGGCTCTTCACGCTTTTTCAGTAAAAGGCTGTGGTGATTATGTTCTTCAAGCCCTCTTAAATAAACATTCTCAGAATCCTCTTCTGTGATCACAAAACCTAAGGCCTCATAAAAATCTTTTGAGCGCTCTAGATCCGTGACATGCAAAACTGCACGGCCACAACGAATAATATTTGAATCCATTACGTTTTCCCTCCCCCGTTTTTACTTGCCAAACTGTGGAATGTGGTGGTCTTTAATTGAAACATGAATAATTTGCGTTTCGGTATAAAATTCAAATGCGTAAAAACCACCTTCACGTCCGATTCCACTATGCTTTGAACCACCAAATGGCGTGCGTAAATCACGAACATTTTGCGAGTTTACCCACAACATCCCTGCATCAATAGCTTGTGCGACTCGATGACCTCGCTGAATATCTTTTGTCCAAACGTATCCTGCTAGACCATAACGAACATCGTTAGCTTTTTCGATTACTTCATCCTCATCTTTAAACGTCATCACTGCAATGACTGGACCAAAAATTTCTTCCTGAACAACTCTCATATTTTGATTAGCATTTAAAAGTAACGTTGGCGCCACATAATTCCCTCTGCTATACTCTTCAGGAACTTTTCCACTATAAACTTCACAACCTTCTTCTTTAGCAAGGTCAAGATAACCTTTGACACTTTCATAATGATCTCGATGTACTAAAGGTCCTACTTGAGTATTCGGGTCCATTGGGTCACCAACGCGAATGTTATCCACTCGTTGTTTTAGCTTCTCGATAAAATCATCTGCAATATCTTCATGCAGATAAACTCTAGAGTTAGCCGTACAACGTTCACCGTTAAAGGAGAATACTCCCCAAGTACACGCATCCAAAGCACGATCTAAATCAGCATCATCAAAAATAACAATTGGCGACTTTCCGCCTAGCTCCATCGAGAATTGTTTAAGGGCGTCTGCTCCGTTTTTCATAATTTCAGAGCCTGTCGTTGTCTCACCCGTGAATGAAATCAATGGAACATCTGGGTGTCTAACTAATGCTGCACCAGCTGTCTCACCGTACCCGTGCACCACATTAAACACACCATCCGGAAGGCCTGCTTGGTCGATGACTTCTGCAATACGATTGGCTGATAGTGGCGACCATTCAGCAGGTTTTAACACGACGGTGTTACCCGTCGCTAACGCCGGTGCGATTTTCCAAGTTTCAAGCATAAATGGCGCATTCCAAGGTGTAATGAGCCCCGCTACGCCTACTGGTTTACGTACGGAGTAGTTAATAAACTCATCATCAACTTGATAAGCTTCACCGTATAGGTGGCTTTTCACCATATCTGCGTAAAATCTAAAGTTTTTCGCCGAACGGGCAATCATTTTCCTCGTCTGGCTTATAGGTAATCCTGTATCATAGGACTCTAGCATGGCGATTTCTTCACTATGTTCTTCGATTAAATCACCAATCTTATTGACATAGCCTAATCGTTCCTCTAATTTAAGCTGTCCCCATTCCCCATGGAATGCCTTTTTTGCTGCAGCGACAGCCTGGTCAATGTCTGAGGCGTCACCTGAGGCAACCAGGTTAATTTTTTCATTTGTAAAAGGACTAAGGTTTTCAAAGGTTTCTTTGCTGCTTGCTTCTACAAACTCACCATTAATATATAGTGAGATATCATCAAGTTTCTGCTGAGCGGGTGTTTGATATTGAGTCACACGATCCTCTCCTTTGTATGGTTATTACGACAAAACGCTCAACACCCTTGACCTCGAATTTGATCGATTAATTTTTCAGATGTTGAGCATTTCTATTTTATTTACACTGGCTGGTAACTCCCATACTTCCCTCCAAAGAAGGCTAATGGGTTACCGTCAGTTAATTTAATTTCTAAAACTTGACCTATAAAAAGCGTATGGTCGCCAACTTCAAAAGATTCGGCAACATCACACACAACTGATGCTAGAGCATCTCGAATGACAGGAATTCCACTGATATAGTCAAACTCTACAACACTCGGATCTTCCTTCTGGCCTGCGAAATGCATGGATACATCTTTTTGTTCATCTGTTAAAATGCTCACCGCGAACTGTTGTGATTCCTTGATGCGTTCATACATTCTTGCATTGTGATCAATCGAAATCGTGACTAATTTTGGATCTAATGACACCGACATAAACGCATTAGCTGTCATTCCATGTGCCTCATCACCAACTTGTGTTGTCACGACCGTTACACCAGTTGCAAAACGCCCCATCGCATTACGGAAAGTACGATCATCCATTGTCATCCTCCTCAGTGAGTTTTTAAACGTTCAATCCACTTTTTATCGCATTTGGCTTCTCCACATTCTCACGCTTCAAAAAGTCTTTCACCATGTCTTTGTACTTCTCTTTATCGTATTGATCGAAGTAAGCCATTCCCATCTTAATTGGGTCTCCAAAGAAATAATATTCGTAATGTGTTTGCCTGCTTCCAAAAGCACTCATCGTTAGATCCCAAGCTAAGCGGAATATTTGAACACGTTCGAATCCTTCAACATTTTTACCTTGCATCGCTCTGTGTAAAATAGGTCCAATCTCTTCTGAACTAAAATCATCATAACTCGGAATCCCCATCATGCCTGATGCACCAAGAATTCTTAAGATCTCAGCCAGGCGTGGGTAAACTCTTGGATACCAGTTACGAGCTGCATTTAGTGCTTCAAAATCAGGTGTCATCATGCCCCACTTATCAAGCTTTGCATTATGCTCAGCACGGAATAGATGTGACTTCATGTTTTCTAAAGTCAGCATAATTTCGGTTCCTTTGTCTTTAACATGCTGGAATCCATCAATACCGATTGAGTCCATTAACGTTAAGACAACACCAAGTAAAAATTCCGTTTTGGCAATGTCCTTAGCGACGACCTGATGTGTCATATGAACCACAGCATTTGTTTCCGCAAAAGCTTGATTACAAATGGTTGAGTTTTCTAGAATAAAAATACGGTCCCACGGCACTAACACGTTATCAAATGCGATGATTGTGTCCCCTTCTTCAAACTTCGAACCTAGAGGGTGGTCGTAATTATTTTTACCGTAGTCAAACGATTCTCGGCTTAAGTACTTTAAGCCTGGCGTGTTGTTAGGAATCGCAAATGCTAATGAGTATGGATCGTCTTTTTCTCCAGCTTTTTTCACTGTTGATGGAAACACCATAATCTCATCTGTAATTCCACCCTGTGTTGCAAGCAACCTAATTCCATCAACAACGACACCATCGTCATTCTTCTCAACGACATGTAGAGCTACGTTGGCGTCTTTTTGTTCAGCTTGGATTTTTGCGCGGTTAACTTGTGGGTGAATTAGTGTGTGGGTCAAACTTAGGTCATTTTCTCTTGCATACTCTGCATACTTTCTAGCGTTTTCAGCAAAAAGTGGATTGTCTTGGCCGTAAAAGTCATAAGCCGCTTCCATTGTCATAACTTCAGCATTTAAGTAATCTGGTGAGCGCCCCATTACACCCTTGGTAAAATCTTGCCACTCCATAATCGCTTCACGGCGAGCAATTAAGTCGTCAATTGTTTTTGGAAGCATAAATGTTTTACTGACTTGATCACCTGTTGTTGGGGATTTATATAACATCTTTTCTGGTTTTTCATATTGAATGTCGTATAATTTAGCCATTGATTGAACAACGCCTTTAAACGCTGGGTGTTCGGTGACATCCTCCACACGTTCCCCTCCGATATAGACATTGTTATTGGCCTTCTTTAGGCGTTCGATATACTCCTTACCCGTTTTAGCTGGCATAATCTCTCCTCCTCAAAAACTTTGTAAGCGCTTTATTTACTTTATATTTTGAATATTAGCACGACTTCTGATATATTAAAAATATTAATTAGGTTATAAATCTATATAAAAAATATATAGGAGTTGAGTTGATCGATGGATTTCAAACGTTTAAAGTACTTCCATACGATTGCAACAGAAGGCCAAATCACAAAAGCAGCTAAGAAACTCCACATCCAACAGCCTCCTCTAAGTAAAAGCCTCAAAGACCTAGAAACTGAACTCGGTGTCACCTTATTCGATCGACAATCTCGAAAGCTTGTTCTAACGGAAGCTGGAGAAGTTTTGTTTCAAAAAGTAGAAACGCTCTTTTCCCACCTTGACGATACGGTTACCGAAGTGAGGGATATAGGTGAAGGGTTTACAGGGCATCTTGCGATTGGATGTGTGAAGACTTGCTTTTCATATATACCCAACAAACTTAACCTATTCAGGACTCAATACCCTCAAATATCGTTTCGCTTAAAAGAGGGTGATTCTTACACTTTAGCTGAGCATCTGATTAATCATGAACTTGATTTTGCCATCATCCGACTGCCTCTAGATTTAGATCAGTTCGATTATTTACAATTACCGGATGAAGGTTACGTTGCGGTCTTGCCTACTGAGTGGGAATTTCCAAATGAACAATACATTTCTATGAATGAGTTGGCAACCTACCCATTAATGCTGTTACATCGAATTCAAGGTGTGGGGCAATACGAGGTGATTTTAGAAAAATTTAAACGTCACGACCTTAATCCTAATATTATTTTAGATTGTCCCGATGTGGATATGATTTTGGAGCTCGTTAGGTCAGGTGTTGGTGCGACGGTCATTCCTGAATCAACTTTTCATCATAAAAACATAGAGGGTATTCGGATGCTTAAGATTAGTGATGAGACCATATCATCGCAGTCGGCTTTAATCTGGTCGAAGGATCGGTACTTAACGAAGAGTGCGAGGCGTTTTATCGATATGTTTGAGATGGAAAAGTTAGAGCCGCACTCAAGGGTTTGAATCCTTAGGTGCGGCTTAAACTTGACGTATGCTTACCAACCAATCTCTTCTAACTCAACAAAGGTTGGGATAAGTGAGTCATCGTAAACTTCACGGATATGCTGAGCAACCTCTTCAGTTTGATAAATGTCTACGATTTTCTGGTACGTTTCATTACCGGCTTCACTAGATTGTGCGGCGATGATATTAATATAAGGTGTCGCTGTATCATCCTCAACAAAAATAGAATCATTGACTGGGTTGAACCCAGCTTCAACTGCAACTCCGTTATTAATTACAGAGATTGCTACATCAGGTAATACTCGTGGTGTTTGAGCCGCTACGACAGGTTCAAACTTTAGGTTCTTAGGATTTTCCTGAACCTTTTCGATTGAGCCGTTTCCATCAAAACCTTCTGGAAGTCCGATTAATCCCGCTTTTTCTAGTAATAGAAGAGCACGCCCCATATTAGTCGCTTCTTTTGGCAGGGCAACTGATGCTCCGTCTGGAATTTCATCTACACGTTCATATTTATCTGAATAGATTCCCATTGGTGCAATGAGGGTTGCTGCAATCGGCTCTAAGTCTAGATTGCGCTCTTCAATAAATGCATCAAAGTAAGAGACCGTTTGGAACGCGTTAAGGTCAATGTCACCATCAGCTAACGCTAAGTTAGGTCTAACATAATCCGAAAATTCGACTAGCTCTAATTCAATACCTTCTTCAGCTGCTAGTTCTTTTACTTTTTCCCATATTGGAACGCCAGAACCATTTAATCCTACTTTAACTGTTTCATTTGAGTCAGATCCTGATCCGCAACCTGCTAGAATAATAGCTGTAACAAATAGTGCTAGTGAAATACTAATTAGTTTTTTCATTGTTTGTGCCTCCTAAGTTATAATCTTCGTAGTTTTTTAGATAAATAATTTCCAATCATCTGTACGATTTGGACAAGTACGACAAGTAGAACGACTGTCGCGATCATAATGTCTGTTTCAAAGCGTTGATAGCCGTAGGAAATTGCTAAATCACCAAGGCCGCCACCACCGACGAAGCCTGCCATAGCGGATGCTCCGACTAATCCGATCGTTGCAATTGTGAGGTTTAACGTAATAGAGCTTAACGCTTCAGGCAACAACACTCGGAAAATGATTTGCCAATTAGAAGCGCCCATTGCTTGTGCCGCTTCGACAACTCCATTGTTCACCTCTAGCAAGCTACTTTCTACAAGTCTAGCTACAAACGGAGCAGCGAAGAAGACGAGTGGTACCACTGCCGCAGCTGTACCAATTGACGTTCCCACGATGAACCTAGTGATCGGTAAAATGGCAACCAGTAAAATAATAAACGGAATCGAGCGGAATATATTCACGATCACGTTTAGTACGTTGAAGATTGCACCATTTTCCATTAAACCATGCTCACGAGTCGCGACTAAAGCAACGCCTAAAGGGATTCCGATTAGACATGCTAACGCCAATGAGATAAACACCATTAACAGCGTTTCATTCGTTGCTTCAATAATTCTTGGCATCATTTCTACAATGTTAACGTCCATCTGCCTTCACCTCCTGGATGATTACTTGTTTCTTGATGTGTTCTAAAGCTCTTTGGATTTCCCGATCATCACCTTGAAACTCGACGATTAAGTTTCCAAACGGTGTTTCTTGAAGTTCTGTAATTTGTCCGTACAACACGTTCACTTCAACGTTAAACTCCTTCGCCACACCTGATAAGACGGGTTGACTTGCCGAACCATCTGTAAAGGTAACACGATAGATGTGGCGCGTTTCTACTTCTTTTAAGATAGAAGCCGGAATTTCGTCGTTCATGACGGTTTGGACGAATTTCTGTGTCGTTTGGTGTTGTGGTTGTGAGAAAAGGTCAAAAATGGAACCTGACTCCACGACTTTTCCATCCTCCATGACGGCCACTCGGTCACAAATCTCTTTAATGACATTCATTTCATGAGTGATCATAAGAATCGTGATATTGTACTCGTCGCGGACCTTTTTTAATAGCTTCAATATAGACTTCGTCGTTTCAGGGTCAAGTGCTGAAGTCGCTTCATCACAAAGCAAAATGCTAGGTGAAGTCGCAAGGGCCCTCGCGATTCCGACACGTTGTTTTTGCCCGCCTGACAATTGGTCTGGGTAGTGGTTGGCTCTGTCACTTAATCCGACAAACTCAAGAATCTCATTGACACGGTCTTTCACTTTCCGCTTTGGCATTCCAGCTAACGCTAATGGAAAAGCCACGTTGTGAAAAACGGTCTTCGTCTCAAGTAAGTTAAAGTGCTGAAAAATCATCCCGATTCCACGTCTAATATTTCGTAACTCATTGGTGGATACTTGCGACATATCCTGACCATCAATGAGCACTTTTCCAGCCGTTGGACGCTCCAACTGATTTACGAGTCGTACCAACGTACTTTTACCGGCACCACTAAAGCCAATAACCCCAAAGATTTCACCTTTTTGAATTTCTAAATCAACTTGATCAACCGCTTTAAACGATGTTCCTTCATGCTCGAATGACTTTGTTACTTGATCAAAGCGAATCATCTATGTTCCTCCTAAACAAAAAACCCTCTCTCCTTATCCAAAAAAGAATAAGAAGAGAGGGTTGCATTCGTGTATGTATCCCAACTCTTCTTATCTTTCAAACATCAAACATGTTTGCTGGACTTGGCACAGTGTCTGATTGTCACCAGACCCGCTGCCGAGGTTTCAAAGGGCCAGTCCCTCCACCTCTCGAGATAAGAAGATTATATTTCGGTTTTCGTTATTAATTTGTGATGTTTTCCATCATAATCTGAAATTTAGTCATTGTCAATGTTTTTTAAATAATTTATGTTGAAGCTTTTTCGCGTGGGCGAAAAAGCTCCCGTCTTATAGTTCTGTTGGAGGTTTTTGCTTGTGCAAAAGCCTTCCTTTTTGGCGATGGTCCACCAACAACATAGTTATTGACCCCATTTGTTGATTTATCGACCCCATTTCATAAAATATCGACCACGAAATTTGTCGACTCGGTAAAAATCATCGTTTTATCGACCCCTAAACTCGTTTTATCGACCTTTTTCATTAAAAAACTCCGCACTTGGCGGAGTTTAAACTAATATTTATTTTTTAGCCAGATAATCCACAATCCCCATGGCGCAAACCTTTAAATCCAGATTTAAATACTTATAGACGGTATGATTACTAGGAATATTTTGTTCAACTAAATGAGTGGTCACAAGGCTTTGGAGTCCTTCCGCAACTGATGCCGTTTTTATTTCAAAAGAAGCTTCTGGTTGTTTTTCAACAACCTTCTCTCCTACTTCAACAAAACGTGGTAACCAGAAACGAATCTGCTCATAAACATGTTTCGGATCACGAGATCGACCGTAGTGACCAAAATATATCTGTTCGACAGCCAGGCTTTCAATTTTCTCAAGTGATTGAATCATTGCATCTGGATCGAATTGGTTCGGTGATGTTGATGGCAGCACGAAGTTCAACCCTTCTGCTTGCGGATAGTGAACTCCAATTGTATCACCTGTAAAAATGCCGTTACTCAACGAATCGTGAATACTGAAATGGTGCTTGGCATGACCTGGTGAATCATAAAAAGTTAACACTCGGTTACCAATGTTGAGTGTTTCACCATCGTCCATATCAACTAAACGGTCTTCTGGGACCGGTACAATCGGGTCGAACAACTCATCAAATTGTTCACCGTACACGGCTTTAGCACCCGCAATTAATTTTGTTGGATCAGTTAAATGGCGCTTTCCTTTAGGATGAACATACACCTTCGCATTTGGACAATGTTTTAAAAATAGACCAACGCCACCAGCATGATCCAAGTGAATATGTGTCACGATAATATGCTTAACGTCCTTAGGGTCAATATCCAAATCTTTCAACCCTTCAAGCAAATACGGAACTGACGGACTCGCACTCGTCTCAACAATCGTCAGTTCATCTGAGTGCAGTACATACGCACCTGTCCGCTCTGGCATTCCTAAGTCATACAAATCTATTAATGTCATGTCATTTCCTAAATCAATTGGCTGTGTCATAGCAACCTCCTGTTTGAGTATTCTCCCTAACTTACTTCTATTTATTTATTAAAAATACCTTCTTTTAGGAGTTCAATAACTTCCAAATAAATGTATAAAAGGGAACCCTACTGACTCAATTAATATTTTACAAGACTATATAACTAAATTAGCGTCTCTTATAAGTTAATTAGTTGAAGCACCTAGCGTTGAGCCATTAAACTAAATTAATAAAAAATTATGAAAAGGAGTGATCGTATGGCTACAGAACGTCAGGCGTTTTTCGAGAAATTCAATCAAGCATTTATGACAGGTGATTTGGATTTTATCTTAGAAAGCGTTACAGAAGATGTACGATGGGAAATGGTCGGAGATGATATGATCGTTGGAAAAGAAGCATTGAAGGAAGCACTTGGTGGCATGAACACAAATGACACCTTTAAATTAAACATCCACAATACGATCACTCATGACACGGCCGCTTCAGTAAATGGTGTCATTACATTTACGACAAGAGAAGGCGAAGACAAAAAGTATGGTTTTTGTGATGTGTATAAATTGGATAGTGTAGAATCTGGAAAAATAAAAGAACTAACATCTTATGTTGTTGAGATGGATTAAAATCCTGCTTTGGCGGGATTTTTTCATAATCTCAGTTGAATTGGCTCGCGAAACCATTCAGGCGTACATTTTTACTGAAAATGAAATGCCGAGACGAAATCGATAAACTGTTTTTCTAATGTATGATGATATTTCGTCAATGCATAAGTGCTTACGACTGGCAAGCTAAATTCTGGTACTTCAACCTGTAAAATCCGCCCTTCTAACACTTCTCTTCTAATGGTTGACTTCGGTAAAAAAGAAACCCCCAATCCACTAATAATAAACCGCTTTGTGATATGATTCTGTGACACTTTCATTGTTTTAATGCTCGGATAATGCCCCTTTATTTGCGTGAGCAATGAATCCCAATACATCGGATGATTATGAGTTAATAAGTAATAATCCTCAAGAACATGCTCTATAACCATACCAGGTGCCGTCTCTGCATCTAGCCCATCGTGAGGCACACAAAAGACAACGGGATCATCGTATAATTTAACCTCATGGAGTTGTTGGTCTTTTGCTTCTTGCAACGTAAAACCTATATCCACTTTTTCATTTAGTACAGCTTGTTCAATATGGTTAGACTCCATGACTTCAACCGATACTTCCAGGTCTGGGTTCTCTTCTAAATATTTTTTCAAAACAAAAGGCATAATCGTATCTGCGATTAAAGGTGAAATGGCCAACTTAAGCGCTCTTCTGTAACCTTGTGCATATGAATGGATTTTTGCCAAACCTTCCTGATGCAGTGATAACAATTGCCTTGCTTGCTCAAGATAAATTCTCCCCTCTTCAGTCAGCCGAACAAATCGTTTTCCTCGTTCAAATAACGTCACACCAAGTTCTTTTTCTAATGCCTTAATGTGGACCGTTACCGTTGGCTGGGAAACGTATAATGCTTCAGATGCCTTCCGAAAGTTACCTAGATCCGCTACCGTAACAAACGTCTTCATCCATGACAGTTCCATTGATTTCACCTTTCCATTAATATTATTAATCATACCATTTAATATTATTTAATTTTATTAATTAATCTTACATCATATACTATAAGTAGACAATATAAGGAGGGATGGTCATGATTAATAAAGGACTTAAAGGTGTCGTGTGTACAGAAACAAAGCTTAGTAAAATTGATGGAGAAAAAGGCGAATTAATTTATGCTGGCTACCAAGCTAAAGAGTTAGCTTTACATCACTCTTTTGAAGAGGTCGCTTACTTACTATGGTTTAGTAAATTGCCTGATGAGAGCGAGCTTGCATGGATTACAAATGAGTTTAAGAACCACAGATCTATACCCGATTATCTAAAAACTATTATCGCAAATATACCAGAGGAATTAGATATGCTAAGTGTCTTACGAACAGCAATCTCCTCCATAACATTAAACGACTATCATCAACCTACCGTTCAAGATGCTATAAAAATGACTTCCAAAATTCCAGCAATCATTGCTTATCGATTAGACGCATTAGGTATTAGAAATTATCCAACTGAACGAACTGACTTACCTCATGTTGCTTATTACTACTACATGGTGACAGGCGAAGAACCAAAATCCGAATTTACCCAACCTCTTGAGACATACATGATTTTAACAATGGAACACGGATTAAATGCTTCTACATTCTCAGCTAGAGTAACTGCATCAACTGAATCAGATTTTGCGTCTGCTATTGCGTCTGCAATAGGTACCATGAAAGGACCGTTACATGGTGGGGCTCCAACTGGTGTACTAGATTTATTGAACGAAGCATCTCAGTCTAGTGATCTTGAGGAACTTATTCGGAATAAAGTAGCTAACGGAGAAAAGCTTATGGGATTCGGGCACCGTGTGTACAAAACCTTGGACCCTCGCGCCATAGCTTTGAAACAAATCATCCAACACAACCAAGAGGCTGATGATTGGTTTGAATTGGCCCTTAAGGTGGAACATATTGCAATCGATGTATTAAGCGAATTAAAGCCAGGACGCAACTTATATACCAACGTTGAGTACTATGCAGCTGCTGTAATGAGGGCTCTCAAAATTGATTCATCTATATTTACAGCAACCTTCACAGCCAGTCGGATTGTCGGTTGGTCAGCACATGTTCTGGAGCAACGATCAGATAATGTAATTTTTAGGCCTAAAGCAGAATATACTGGCCCGTTACTAACCCCTTAAGAAAAGGGGTTAGTTTTTATTTGTGTAATTTTTGGAAAAGTAGGATAATATAAGAGTAAGCAAAATTATTCCAATTAATGGAGGTTATACAATGACCGTAAAACTTCATTTAACTGATTTAGAGCGAAAAAAGTTAAGAAGTGCTAAAATTAAGATTGCTGACTTACACTTACTACGTCCAGATGAATTAGCAAAAGCCACCCAGTGCACGTTTGAAAGGGCGAGAGTCTTAGTAGGTCTTGCGACATTTCAACAAATCCCTTCAATCGGCTACCGAATGGCTTATAATTTAGTTCATTATTTAAATATATATACGTTGCATGAAATCAAAGACTATGATCCGAAAACTTTGTTCGAAAGTTTAGAGGTTAAAGTTGGCGAACAAATCGACCCTTGTGTTGAGGATCAGATCCGTTGCATTATACACTATGCCAACAACCCTGAAAGCAATAAGAAGTGGTACGACTTTACCGAACAGCGTAAAGCTGAAAGGTTGGCTTAATTATAGGATTTTACTTAAGAATGATTGTGTACGAGGATTTTGAGGGTTATCAAAAATTTGCTTTGGATTCCCTTCTTCCATAATGACACCTTCATCCATGAAGAATACACGATCTCCAACTTCTTTAGCGAAGCCCATTTCATGTGTAACCACAACCATTGTCATACCTTCTCTAGCTAGATCCTTCATAACTTCTAATACATCACCAACTAATTCTGGATCCAGTGCTGAAGTTGGTTCATCAAATAACATGACTTTAGGATCCATTGCTAATGACCTCGCAATTGCAACACGTTGTTTTTGACCGCCAGATAAACTGTCTGGGTAGGCATCAGCCTTTTCACCTAACCCCACTTTTTCTAATAACTTAACTCCATTTTCTTTAGCTGCATCTTCACTCATACCTCTAACTTTAATAGGGCCAAGAGTCACATTTTCAAGAACAGTTTTATGTGGAAATAAATTAAAATGTTGAAATACCATACCAACTTGTGAACGCACTTCATTAATATCAATTCCCGGATCTGTTAATACTTGACCATCAATTTCTACTTGACCTGACGTTACGTCTTCAAGTAAGTTTAGACAACGTAAAAACGTACTTTTCCCTGAACCAGAAGGCCCGATCACACAGACCACCTCTTGAGGTTTGACTTCTGCGTCAATTCCCTTTAGGACTTCCAAGTTACCAAACGATTTGTGTAAATCTCTAACAGTGATCATTTATACATCAAGCTTCCTTTCTACACGACGTAAAATAATAGATGTTGGGATCGTGATGAGTAAGTAGAAAATACACACCATAATCAATGTCTCAAAGATTTCAAAGGTAGTATTGTAATACTGTTTCCCCATGTAAAGTAATTCAGTAACAGCGATGACTGAGAATAGAGATGTATCTTTAAGACTAATGATAAATTGATTACCTAAAGGTGGAATCATACGTTTAAAAGCCTGTGGCCAAATAATATAGCGCATCGTTTGTCTCTCAGTTAGACCAATCGCACGACCCGCTTCGTGTTGTCCTTTATCAATCGAATAAACGGCACCACGAACAATCTCTGCAATGTACGCACCAGCATTTAGCGTAATAGCAATAATCGCAGCCGTTAGCTTACCAATATCAAATAATGTCACACCATAGTATATAAATAGTACTTGAGCTAATATAGGTGTCCCTCTGATTACCTCAACATAAACAGTTGTAATCCATCTGAAGATCGAAATTTTGGATAACCTTCCCAAACCGGTAATGGCACCTAAAATAAAACCAAAAAACAACCCAACAAGCGTAATATAAACCGTATATTTAAGCCCTTCCAATAAATAGGGAAGGGATTTCACATATGCTGTGTCTAAAAAGCTTTCAATCATGTTAGTTAGATCTCTCCCTTTATGAAAAACATGGTTAATAGCGACAACCATCATTTTTCACATACTATTTACCCTTATAAAAGGGGGAAAAATAGCGTAACAAGATCAACCTTGTTACGCCTATTTTCTAGTTTTCATAAATTACTGTGGTGGTGCTTCCCCAAACCACTTTTCATAAATTTCGTCATAAGTACCGTTCTCTTTTACATTTGCTAACCCTTCATTAATAGATTCCAGTAATTCTGGGTTTTCATCTTTCGGTAACGCAATACCGTATGGCTGACCCTCTAACACATCGCCTACGGTTTTAAGGCTGTCAGATGCTTCTTCTTTAATATAATACTGAACGTTTGGTAAATCATATAAAACCGCATCTAAACGTCCACGTTGTAAGTCCATATAAGCTGTTACAATCTCTGGGAATGCTGTAACTTCTGCATCTGTGTTATCTAATAAATAGTCTTCACTAGTAGATCCTTGACGTGCCCCTACATTTAGGCCATCAATATCGTCAATTGATTCTATATCAGAATCATTAGGAACTGCCAAGATTAATCCTGAATCATAGTATGAATCAGAGAAATCAATAAACTCTTTACGATCTTCTGTAATAGAAATACCCGCAATACCAATATCATGTTTGGCAGATCTCATCGAACCTAATAGTCCGTCAAATTCCATTGTTTCAAATTCAACTTCAAAACCTTGATCCTCTGCAATAGCTTCAATTAGCTCAATATCGAAACCTTCCATTTCGCCTGTATCAGGATTTTTATACTCAAACGGCTGGAAGTTGGCATCTGTTGCAACTGTGTATGTATCTCCATCACCACCACTTCCTGATGTGCCACAAGCAACTAATACCATTGCCAAAGCAGCTGTAGCTAAAATCAATGTGATTTTTCTCATTTAGAAATTACCCCCTGGAAATTTTTATAATGACATTTATATTTTCTCACGTTTGCAAATGTAATGAAATTCAGATTTTTCGTAATTATTTAGTATAATTTAAAATCTACCCTCTTTAGGTCCACTAGAACTCAATCTTATATACAATAGCTTATAAATAAGACATAAAACTTAAAATCCTTCCAGATTTAATTTTCTAATAGGTTGTAATGGTTTATTGGGAAACATAACTTTTTAGACACATAGTATTGGGTCCATATAATTAAAAATTTAATAATATGAAAGATTACTATTCAACCAGCTCGCCATTTGTTAACCTAAAATAAATAATGGTTTACAATAGGAGGAGAAGTTATGAAAAATCAAAGTAAAGTACTTAGGATAATTGTTAATTGTTTAATCTTTGCAACCATTACTGCTATTCTAGCCCAGGTTGAAGTTCCTCTTCCCTTAGTTCCGATTAGCGGACAAACTCTTGCCGTCGGGTTAACAGCAACTATTTTAGGAAGTAGGCAAGGTGCATTAACGATGATTTGCTATGCTGCACTAGGCGCCATTGGTTTACCAGTGTTTGCAGGATTTAATTCAGGAGTCCAAGTTCTGACTGGTGCTACTGGTGGATACATTATAGGGTTCGTAGCTGCTGCCTTCTTAACAGGGTACATACTTGAGCGAACATCATTCCGGCTAACGATGGCAATGGTGGCTAACACCGTTAGAATGGTGGTCATTTTGCTATTCGGTCTGATTCAACTAAAATATGTTACTGGTTTAGGCTGGGTGGAAGCTCTTGATGCCGGTGTTTATCCATTCATTGTGGTCGGTCTGATCAAAGCCTTTCTCGCAAGTTGGATCGGTATTGTCGTAAGAAAACGACTCGTAGAATCTCGTTTGATTCACATTTCTGGTAAAGCTGCGGCATAATAGTATTCACAAGAAGTAAAAGAGGCTGGGACAAAAAAAGTAGTTGAATGGAAAACGAATATTGAGGTGCTATTAGCGTAGTCAAAATGCTGAGACTCCTTCAGGAACAGCACGAGCTGAGGGGCCACAGGATGTGGGTCAGTTCGGCGTTGCAACAAATGCTACTTGCATTACTTCTTGGCTTAAGTTTGCGCCGAGTAATCGCAGGCGCAGGACGTTGCGAACTTAGCCGAACATCCTTAATACCCGAACGGAAGTGAGTTTGGGGAAGTTGAAGCCGTGCCTGAGGAAAGCGAAGCATTTTGACTTAGCAAAAAATAAAGACAAATATTAGGAGTGATATACTCCATAATATTCGTCTTTTACTAGGTTAACAAATGTTTTGTCCCAGCCTCATTACATTAATCAATAATAGATTTTACAAACTCGAGTTTTTGGTCAGTATATGATTTAACATCATTAGAGTGTTGTTCCGCTAGATTTAATTTTAATTGTTCATACTCTTTAGCTAACTCTAGGTTATTATTTAACCGATCTCTGAACTGTATATGCTCATGCCACCAGTCACCATCGTACTCGACTACATGCAAAAAGTGTGTCTTCATAGCATTACCTTCATGGATCTCTGGAAATTTCGCAAAAACAACCTTGCCTTCAAGCTGCTGTTTTTGTAACCGATAGTAATGACCTTCCTGCATCGTTCTCAACTCTAAGTCCCTAGCATTATCTAACGGTTGAAGCCCAATCATAATGTCGATAATCGGTTTGGCTTTAATGCCGTTGATTGCTGTACTCCCGATGTGCTCAATCCCAACAATATACTCCCCGACTAACGATTCTAATAAAGCTTTCTCTTGTTGATAATTTGTGGTCCATTCTGGGTTGTGTGGAACTAATTTTACTTCACCTTTTTGTAAGCCTAACATAAAATCCCTCCCCATATGGTATCTCTCTATGGTAAAGGGTCCCAGCGCGAAATAGTAGTCTAAATTTTCCTTAAAATATATGATATAATAGACTTGCAGAATTAAACGAGTTCACCCGTGATAATCTTAGCTGTTCTCGGGTGGTATTTTTTAATGACCCTTAATGAATCCTCTTCTAACACACCACCGACGTAACTATGTACACGTTTATTCAAATAGTCACTACTTTTAATTAACGATTCAGTATCCATGTAGTGATCCTTTACAGAAAACACAATATGTCTAATATTCGCCATCACGATGGTAGGTAAGCACATCACACACGGTTCGACTGTGGAATAAATCAAACATTCACGTGCATGTTTCCTTAAATACCCCGGTATTTCATTTATGGCATTGATTTCAGCATGAGCTGTATTATGGTTATCTGTTTCAATGTGGTTTGAACCTCTCGCTACGATTTCACCTTTATGTACAATAACTGCTCCAATTGGTCTGTCGCCTCTAAGCCCTGCTTTCTCCGCTTCCTTGATTGCTTCTCCCATAAAAAATTGATGATCTAACTGGTAAATTTCCATATTTCCTCCCGTTTTTGCCAGTATTTATATTTTATTATACAATGTTTATAATTGTCTGAAAAATAAGGTGATACGAATGTGGAAAATAGATCAGTTACCACCCAAAGAACTTTTAAAGCATCAGTCGGACTTAAATAGTTATCTTTATAAGAGAATTGATCCTTTGATTACATCTCAAAGCTGGATGCAAGACTGGAACCACATTGTAAGGCGATTTAAACTTCTAGAGTTCCAATCCATGTCTCAAAATGAAATTATGAATCATAGTTGGGATTATGATGTCATTGAGAACGCTCTTGATGAGGCATTAACTATTGCCAATAAACATATCCCGCTAGAAAACACCACGATTATGGTGGTACCAGCAAGGCCATTTAAATGGTTCGAATCATTTAATCGCTCCATGTGGTCTAATGCGTTCACTCTTGGTCCGAATACAATCATTGTTGCTGTTCCACCTCAACCAAATATTGAGTTTCTAAAATACCTGATTACGCATGAAGCACATCACGCCTGTCATTTAAATCCAATATATGAATTGTCACTGGACGATTTTACACTTGCTGATTGGTTTAAGATGGAAGGGACTGCTGAATACTTTAGTCTTTCCTTTTACAAAGACTTGAGGTGGTGGAAGAATAATCTCAATCAAAAAGTTCACGATTATTGGTTAATAGTCAAACCTTATCTTAAGACAACCGATGATCTGATTAAGTCAAAACTTTGTTTTGGAGATTCTGTACAACATGTTCCGGTATTTGCAGGTTATTGTTTTGCATATGAATTAGTAAAAAGATATGCAAAAGCTAATAATGTCAACCAAATGCTAGATTTATATAGTGTAACTTCAGATGAGCTAATTCATACTTACAAATCTATTGTTGAGGAGTGAATGAATGTATGAAGAAGTCCTTAAGCTACGGATTGATTTTTGCATTAGTAGCCATCGTCATAGGCGTTATAATGGGTAATTTAGATTTTATATTTATGGTGACGGGTCTCAGTGGGTTAGGTCCGCTGTTTTTTGCCGGCCTTTTATCAGGGGCCTTTGTTAGTGGTGATCGAAATCGAGCTAATTACCACACCGAAAATAAAGATAGCCGTGAATCGCGTCACCAATTAATGATGAATTCACTTTGGTTTTCAGCACCCAATCTATTAACCGCCATCATTACATTAGCTATATTTATTTCTAACACTTAAAGGAGATCATGATGAATACAAGACGACCTAAAAAATTAGACTATGAATTGATTGATAGACTTTGTAAACTAAGTTATGAAAACGAAACTCAATGGATCGGCTATCCGAGAGTTGAAAATATCGAAGTCTTAAAAGCCGAAATCGCAGAGTATAACAATACATTAGAAGATAGTGTTTTAATGATTGAAAACTGTTCTGAAACTGTTGGATTCACGGGATACTTACATGAGAAAGGTGATCAAGAAGCATACATTATTGGCCCCGTACTTATAGGAGATTACCATACCTCAGAAAATATATCAGGGGTTCTATCTACATTGAAAGCTGAGTCTATATTCTCTACTTTATTAATCACTACACCTTCTAATAATCTAGTTACCAACTCGGCTCTTCAACAGCAAGATTGGAAACAAATCTCTGCACAATTAGAAATGGTTTATAAACTTAGTGAAGTTAATAAAAGTGAACAACTAACTTTAGTTTCAGAAGTGGGTCAGGCAGAGATTCCTTCAGTAGGAGCTTTGTTTGCAGATGCATCCCAATGGGATAATGCTGAAGAACGTTTAAGACATTATTTAAGTGAATTCGGGATGAAAGCTGTATGCATAACAGATGACAATGAGCTTAAAGGTGCGATTTTATGGGATGAAGTTAAGGGAACTAATTTTGTTCGTCTAGAAGATGTTGCCGTCAACTCTAAAGCCAGACGACAGGGTATCGCAACAAAGTTAATCAACCATGTCATTAACGAGGCATCAAAACAATCAAAAAAAGACATCTTTTTGGCTGTAGACCTTGATAACGACAAAGCCATTCAATTATATGAAAAATTAGGCTTTAAACGTAACATGGTTAACTACTCATACGAAACAAGCTCTTAGTCAATGACTAGGAGCTTGTTTTATGCTGGAATATATTTTTTCTCAAAAGCGCTTGATTTAACGTACCATACGATTCAATCTTTTCAAACCGGACACCTAGGTTGACCATCGTCTGAGCAACTTCTGGCCTTATACCAACAAGTACCGTATGTGTTCCAACTAGCTCCATTGATTCGACAATTTTAAAGATGTGACTAGCCACCATAGTGTCAATGACTGGAACAGCCGAAAGATCTATAAATATTTGCGATAAACCTTGACTGTTGGCTTCAGACAATGCCGTATCAAGTAAAATTTCTGCTCGTTCTGAGTCTACATTACCGACAACCGGTAAAACTGCTACGCCATCCCCCAATGGAACAACTGGTGCAGATAGTACTAAAAAGTTATCGTGTGCTTCTTGTATTTTCATTTTATATGAGTCAATAAATGTTGCAGTAAATGAACGAATGCCTTCATCTAAAAGTGGGTCTAACCTATGTATCAAAGCAAATACCGTTTTTGCAGAGTAATCTTTATCAATGACAAATGCCTCTATTGCTTTCCAAATAGTTAACCTTAAAAAGGAAACTTTCTCCAATACATCAACTAAATTGATCCCGTGGTCAATGGCCCATTGCCCTGTATTTTGTCCCCACGTAGACATTTCTTTTAAACTTTGATCTTGATCATAACAAGCTTTCCCAAAAAAACCTACCAATTGAGACCGAAACTCTAGAGCTTCATCTGTATCATGTTCTTCTGATTTCATTTCCCTTGCGATATCATATTTACGCTCTTCTAACATATCACCAACTGAGCGAACTTCTTCTTCAATTGAAAGATTCATTGTCGCGCCACCTTTTTTCATTCTTTTTATTCATTATAAACGAACTGGTTACATTATAAAATAGACGACCCTAAATCGAGTCGCCTATTTTAAACTTACTCTTCAGATGAATCGCCGCCACCTTCAGAGTCACTACCACCAGACTCGCCTCCACCAGAGGAATCTCCATCTGATGTTCCACCATCATCAACGTCTAATTCTATATCAACATTCTCACCGTCTTGGTTGTCACCTGAGTTATCAAATAGTGGGAAAACGAAGTAGATAAAGAAAAATATGATAAGAACAGTGATGATAATCATCGAAATCCACTTTATAGCAGTAGAACCTGTACGATCTGGCTCCTCATGACGAACACGTTCTTCCTTTCTTTCGTCTACCATTGTTTAACCTCCTTTTTGAGTGTTGGTAAATCATTCCCCTTATTACCTTGCTGTAAACATTAATTGTTTTGAAAATCAGTCTTAAGACTTAAGAAAGACGCCTTAGTCACAAGGCGTCTTTTTAATATCCTATCAGAAAAACTTTTACAAATAGCACGTTTGCCCAAACCTTTGAATATTTTAGCTATGAAGGCAAAGGAGGTAAACGTATGGATCAATTTAAAGGTAAAATGAACCACCCCCAACAAATGAAGTACCAAAAAGATCCCAAAAAACACTCATACTATAAGAAAGAGCCTAAGGGAAAGCAAAACTCTAACCCACTCAACCTCCACACAGGTTCTCCCGGAATGAAGCAACCGTACGGGAAATTTGGAGGGTACAATTCAAACCCTAAACTGTATGACCAACATAAACAGAATTTGTTTAACATGTGTCAGAAACATCATCTATACCTCATTCAAGTCGAAACTAATGACGGGCAGCTATTTGAAGGTATTGTTGATGAATTTGATGAAGATGGTGTGACATTAATCGTACCTTGTGGAGAAGACGATCGTGGAGATGGGTATGATGACTATGGTTACGGCCCTGGACCAGCGCCCGGTGTTGGATACGGTTTCGGCCCAGGATTTGGTTCACCGTATGGTTATGGTTACCCTAGGCGTTTCAGCCGATTTAGACGTTTTCGTTACCCATTTTTCAACTTAAACCGAATTTTCTTCCCATTCTTTTTCTAAAGGCGTGGTAATGACCCATTCCTCCTCGCTGCTTCTGTCATTTAATGATAAGAGGCAGCTTTTTTATATAGAAAATTAGGCAGTACTTGGCGTCTTCTATAAAGAAAGTGGGCGAGCTTATAGTGACCTGTCTAATTGACCTTCGAGGAGGGAGATTATGAATGATTTTGTGGTCTACAAAGCAATTGGAGATTCATTAACAGTCGGGATCGGTAATTATTTTTCTAAAGGCTTTGTAAACCGTTATGCCCAAAGAGCAGTTGAAACACTTCAAGTCCCCGTTCGGACAGAAGTTTTTGCGAAAAATAAACTGACAAGCGAAAATCTGTTATACCGTATTCAAGATGAAAAAGTACAATCTAGATTAATGACAGCTAATATTATCACAATCACCATTGGAGGAAATGACTTGTTACAGGCCAATAAAGCATTTATGTATACTTATGACCCGAGTGTGTTTGATGAGGTAACGATTCAATTTTATCAAAATATGATGTCAATCTTGTCAGAAATACATTATTTAAAATCACTTCATCCGACGCCTTATATGATTAGATTAATAGGCCTTTACAACCCCTTTCCCCACCTTTCCTACAGCGATTTCTGGGTACAGAGATTCAATGATATCTTACTATCATTCGAGGATGAACGGACGCGATTTGTCGATATATATTCTTATTTTATTTACGGAGGAGAACACTTATTTAACTTTGGTAGGCTCCATCCGAATAAATACGGGTATGAGGTCATTGCCGAAGCGACGGCCGCAAGTGGTTTTGAGCCACTGCATCAACAAATTTTATCGAACCATAAGAACAAATAAATCATGTGATTAAGTAGTCTAATTTGAGTACAGATGTACACAAAAATGGACTGCTTTCTTGTGTTAAAATTATTTTAACAGTGGAAGAGATATAAATAAAAAGGTGAGCATCAACTGTATATGCTCACCCACACTCACTATGACTGACAAGAGTCGTCATCACAATATTCGGTATTTGATGTTTCATTTAATACCTGTATTTTAGGTTGCGACTGTTCTTCTTCATGAACTTTTTTTAGTACATCTAGAAAAACCTCTGTTGGCTGGGCACCTGAAACAGCGTACTTTTCATTAAAAACAAAGAATGGTACACCTTGGACGCCTATTTGATGAGCGTCTTGTTGGTCAGCATGTACATCTCGTTTGTATTTAGATGTTTCAGTGACTTCTAAAGCTTCTTTAGGATCTAAACCTACTTCCTCAGCGAGATTTGCTAATACCTGATGGTCACCTACATCTTTTCCTTCTGTAAAATAGGCACGCATTAAACTTTCCATCATGTCATACATCTTACCACTTTTATTAGCGTAATGACTTAAACGATGAGCATCTTCAGTATTGGTAGGAATGACCTGGTCGAAGTTAAACTCCAATCCAACTGTTTTGGCTTGTTGTGCCATCTGATCATTCATACGCTTACCTTCTTCGTATGGCACCCCATACTTCTTAGCTAACATCTCATGTATATCTGAATGTGTATTTTTCTCAGCACTCGGATCTAATTGATAACTTCTAAAATGGACTTGAATGTTACCCTGTCCAAATCGCTCCATTGCTTCTTCAAGACGTCTTTTTCCGATATAACAAAACGGACAAACAACGTCAGACCAAATTTCAATCTTCATGTGACGACCTCCAACAATTCGTATCAGGGTCATTATTGTATAAATTGAAAAGAATTTCAATTAATGTGCTTTATTTCGAATTAATATGCCTAGCTTCATTTTCCTTCAGATTCAACTCTTTTTTCCGATGAGCGAATAGTTTATTTAAACCTTTGTAAAGCAAGAACGCGGCTGCCGCAAGAACGATTAGCGACACTATATACATAATAACCTCCACCGGAGATCACCTCATTTTTTATCTTATTCATAATATTGTACGTATGTATTCTAATAATTGCAAAACTATTGACTCAGGGGATAAGCCCTTTTTTAAATGTAATCATAATGTGATTAAAATAAAATCTTTGCAAAAAAATACCATAGAACTGTGTTCCATGGTACATCGCTCATTTCACTAAGTTTCAGATTGTAATTGTTTATTTTCTTCGTCTGTAAATGCTCTTGATCGAGTTAGGAAACGTTTACCCTCGACACCTTCTAACGAAAACATGCCGCCTCGACCGTCTACCACGTCAATGATTAGTTGTGTATGCTTCCAGTATTCAAATTGATTGCGATGGATGTAAAAAGGCGCTCCACCAATTTCACCTAAATAAACATCTTGATCTCCTATCATTAAGTCCCCTTCTGGATAACACATTGGTGAACTACCATCACAGCATCCACCAGACTGATGGAACATGATGGGGCCATGCTTTTCTTTTAATGTCTTGATTAAATCTAAGGCAGCATCTGTTGCAGTAACACGTTGAACCAATTTTCATCCCGCCTTTCTTTTTAAAAAAGGAAGCCCAACCAAAAGGCTTCCTTTTACTATTATAGTCATTAAATCTTAGAAAAATCCTAATTTCTGAGGGCTGTAGCTGACTAGTAGGTTTTTGGTTTGCTGGTAATGGCTTAACATCATCTTATGGTTTTCACGACCGACACCTGACATTTTGTACCCGCCAAATGCTGCGTGAGCTGGATAGTCGTGGTAGCAGTTCGTCCATACACGGCCAGCTTCAATTCCTCGACCGAATCGGTAAGCTTTGTTGATATCGCGTGTCCATACACCTGCACCTAAACCGTAAAGTGTATCATTGGCGATCTCCATTGCCTCAGCATCATCTTTGAACGTTGTGACAGACAATACTGGGCCAAAGATTTCTTCTTGGAAAATACGCATTTTATTGTGTCCTTTAAAGACAGTTGGCTTAACGTAATAACCATCTTTAAGATCACCTTCTTGTACATTCTGCTCGCCACCAATTAAACATTCAGCACCTTCTTGTTTTCCGATATCTAAGTACGATAAGATTTTCTCTAACTGTTCGCTTGAAGCCTGTGCTCCCATCATCGTGTTCGGATCTAACGGGTTACCTGTGTTAATTTCAGCAACACGTTTTAACGCACGTTCCATAAACTCATCGTAAATATCTTCATGGATGAGTGCACGAGATGGACACGTACAAACCTCACCTTGGTTTAGCGCAAACATGACAAGACCTTCTATCGCTTTATCTAGGAAATCATCATCTTGATCCATCACATCTTTAAAGAAGATGTTTGGCGATTTACCACCTAGTTCAAGCGTAACCGGGATTAAGTTTTGTGACGCATACTGCATAATTAAACGACCTGTTGTTGTTTCACCTGTGAAAGCAACTTTATCAACACGAGGGTTTTGCGCTAATGGCTTACCAGTTTCAAGCCCAAAGCCGTTTACAATGTTAACAACCCCCGCAGGGATTAAGTCTTCAATCAGTTCCATTAACACTAGGATTGATGATGGCGTTTGTTCTGCTGGCTTTAATACCACACAGTTACCAGTTGCTAAGGCTGGCGCTAACTTCCAAGTTGCCATAAGTAACGGGAAGTTCCAAGGAATAATTTGTCCAACCACACCAATTGGCTCATGGAAATGATAAGCCACTGTATCGTTATTAATTTCACCAATAGAACCTTCTTGAGCACGGATTGCGCCCGCAAAGTACCTGAAGTGATCAACTGCAAGCGGAAGGTCGGCGTTAAGTGTTTCACGAACTGATTTCCCGTTCTCCCATGTTTCTGCAACCGCTAATACTTCTAAGTTTTCCTCAATTCGGTCTGCAATTTTATTTAACATATTTGCACGTTCCGCAACAGAAGTCTTAGCCCACTCATCCTTTGCAGCATGTGCCGCATCTAGAGCAAGCTCAACATCCTCTTTTGTCGAACGAGGTATTTCAGTAAAAGCCTTACCTGTCACAGGCGTTACGTTTTCAAAGTATTGACCATTTACTGGTGGCGTCCACTTCCCACCAATATAGTTCTCATAACGATCTTTAAAATTTACAACAGCACCATCTGTGTTTGGAAATGCATACGTCATCAAAATTTCCTCCCTTAATAATTTTTATAGAAAGCAGAACCTTTTTGAATGCGCTTACATGCTTGCTATGTACTAACAAGGTCTGACTTCTTTCTATCCATTTTATCAAATGTAAACAAAAAATTCAAAATTTTTTGTTTACTAAGGAACAAGCTTGTCCTTTATAAAACTTATGCTATGGAATTTTATTTATGAATAACTTTTTGGGGTGGATGTGAAGTTAACAAGGCGTTGAAAACCTTTATGTCACACCTTATATGTCGATAACAGGCAGTCGGTGCCAATCATTTCGCCGCCGCGGGGCTTTATTTCGCCGAAGTGGGCCTTTATTTCGCCGAAGTTAGCCTTTATTTCGCCGGAGCGGGCACTTATTTCGCCGAAGTTAGCCTTTATTTCGCCGACAATCATGTTCTCATTGGTCCATTCACATTAATACATTAAATGAGCCTACCAAGGTTTATGATCAATAACGCAAAATAGATAATAAAGCTGAAAATTAGATAATAAACAAAACGAAGCTGCTGACATGAAACAACAGAAAAGCTGACTTCACGTCAGCTTTTGATCACACTAAATATTTGATTAACTTTTGCGTGTTTTTCTGGTGATTCATCTAGATGTTTCCATAGAAGTTTACCGTCTTCATCAAAGATCAGAGTGGCTCCTTGAATGTAGACATCTTGAGTGGTCATCGATTTTTTCACAAACTTGGCTTGTTGTTCGTCTTTCGGAATGATGTTTTTCAACTTCCGAGTGATCACGCCTAAGATGACTTTTGTGAGTAGTTTGATTTTCGCGGGTCTTTTAGCTTTGATCGCTTTAAAGGCTTGACGATCGGGGTCGCCAACAATTTCAAACGGGTAAGGTCCGAATGCATCTAAAAATTCTTTAATAAAGGATGCATTGGAGGGCGCGACAGCTATCACTTGATAGCCTTCGCGTTCGATTTCTTCATACTTCTCACGCAACTGCGCGAGTAATTGTCGGCAGATTGGTCAACCAAGGTGACGTGTGAATACTAAGATGGTCTTTTCGTTACGGATTAAATCGTTCAATGTTGTTGTTCCGCTTTGAGTTTGAACCTCATAGTTAAGCTCCACTGACATGCCCCTCCCTTGTTTTCACTAATAATATATAACTTAGCACAATGAGTAGCTGGCTGACGAGTATAATGATTGCAAGTGGCAGCATGGTACTTGTACCGAATACGCCAACTAATGGTGCTACTGTTCCGCCAAACACAAACTGGAATAAGCCTAATAAAGCTGATGCACTGCCAGCATTACGGTCTTGTGTTTGCATGGCTAACGATAGACTTGTTGGGTTGATCATACCGGTACTTGAGGTGATGAACAGTAATCCGATTACGACAATAAATAATCCACCTTCAAATATAGCAGCAGCAACTAACGTTGTTCCGCCTGTCAAAGCAACTAATAATCCGATCACTAATAATGTTTGTTCGTGTACACGACCAGATAACCGTCCGACCACCTGACTCATTGTAATAAAACCTAAAGCATTCAATCCAAAAATCATAGCGTACGTTTGTGGCGATAACGAAAAAATATCTTGCAAAATGAATGATGAACCTGAAATGTAAGCAAACATGGCAGCCGCAGCAAAGCCTTGTATAAATGCAAACCCCATGTAGCGACGATGCTTCGTTAGTTTTACAAAAATTCCCACAGTCGTCTTCATTCCACCATCAGAACGTTCGTTTGTTGGTAATGATTCTTTTAATTTAAAAATGGCTAGTGCTACTAGGATTAATCCCGCAACTGATAAAATCGCAAAAAGTCCTCGCCAACTAGTAAATAATAGAATTTGTCCACCAATCATAGGGGCTAAAATTGGCGCAAGCCCCATTACTAAAACGAGTAACGAGAACATTTTAGTTAATTCAGAGCCTGAGTATAAATCTCGTATAATCGAGCGAGAGATCACAATTCCACCCGCTCCTGAGAACCCTTGAATGAAGCGAGCTGCTACTAACACCCATATATTTGGTGCAATCGCACAAATAATAGAAGCTAGTACATACACTGCAATCGCGATAATGAGCGGTTTCTTCCTCCCAAAGATGTCACTCAAGGCTCCAATCACAAGTTGTCCAAAAGCAATCCCTAGTAAGCTTGTCGTCAAGCTCAACTGAACTAACGATGGTGTCGTCTCTAATCCCTTAGCTAATTCCGGAAATGCCGGTAAGTATAAATCTATTGTTAACGGTACAAGTGCTGTGAATGCACCTAATAGTAGTATCAGTCTCCAATGAGATGATCTTGATGTCATGAATTACACCTCTCCTTTATTATCACAACGCTTATGCTATAACATTTTCAATTAAATTAAAAGTTAACTGTTTACTTCTAATTAAGAGGTGTGTATACTGTGCATATAGATATAAACAGTATAACAGTTAATTGGAGGTTCATTTATGTGGAAGGAAGCTGTCAAACTCGCATTGTTCGAGTGGAAAGTAGAGTGGTTTAAACGCGTATTTAACCAATTCATGATGCTAGTAGCGTTATTAGTGTTAACTTACGCAACAATTGGTTCAGTATTAGCGGATGGAGGATTAGGATTAGACTATATTTATTTTTCAGTCTTTGCTTTTGGTTATGCTTGGCTAGTACCGAAAGAATTTCAATACCAAAAAGTGAGTAGCCAAACGTATGCATCACCTGTATTTTTTATGTTACACAAGTTACCTATTCAACATAACACACTGATTAAAAGTCGGTTTATACTTTTCTATTTAAACGCTATACCTGTTTTACTTTTATTCTTTATTGGCTTTTATTTTTCACCAGAAATTAGTGATACATTCACCACTCAAGGGTATATAGCTTTCTCTTTACTATGGTTTAGCATTGGATTAAGTTTCGGATCTATTTACCCAGCAAGTGATGTAGGTGATCGCAACGTTACTAACACAAAGTTAGTTTGGATAACAATTGGATTAATAACTGGTATTACTCTTTTAATTACACCCACCTATATATTCTATAATCATGGCTTAGTCGTCTTAACAATAGATTTAGCCAATCAATGGCCATTGTGGGTATCAGTGATATCTTTATTAATCATTCCAATTGCAAACAGTTATTGGGTTTACAACGCTAAAAATAGATTGAAGAAAGAAGACTTTGAACTATAGGAAGGAGAGGGCGACTTGGAACTACCCATAAAACTATCCGAACAGTCTCGAGAGCCAATTTACCATCAGATCGAGCATCAAATTAAAGCTCTAATTGCTAGTGGCCAGTTAGAAGCTGGCACGTCACTTCCTTCCATTCGTGCTTTATCGAAAGATTTGGAGGTGAGCGTCATTACAACAAGGCGAGCTTATCAAAACTTAGAGTATGAGGGATTTATCAAAACTTTACAAGGTAAAGGGACGTTCGTTGCGGATATTAATATGTCTTTAAAAAAAGAAATCAAAGAGGATACGGTTGCTAATGCACTACGCAAAGCGATTGGAACTGCCTATCAACATAGTTATTCAAAAACAGAGGTAAAACGATTATTTAATAAATTACTAGATGAAAGTGAGGGAGAATCTTGAGCTATTCAGTTGAAATTAAGGACCTTCATAAATCGAGAGATGATTTTGAATTAGGACCTTTTAATTTGAGTATAGAACCAGGCTTAGTAACAACTTTTGTCGGAAGCAACGGTGCCGGTAAAAGTACGTTGATTAAATCGATTATGAACTTAGTGAAACCTACTTCTGGAGATATTCGTATATTAGGGAGTTATGTGCAAGAGAAGGAAGATTGGAAACAAAATATTGCTTATCTTCCACAAAATAAGTTAGGCCACGATCCGTTTAATGGTTTTCAATTAAAAGAGTTAGTTTCTTCACTTTACCCTAATTGGGATGAAGCACTTTTCCAACGAATGGTCAAAGAACTGGATGTCAATCTTAAGAAGAATTTTAAAAGCTTATCGCCTGGTGGCCAACAAAAACTTGCCTTAAGCTTGACCATTCCAAGAAACACTCCAATTATGATGCTAGACGAACCAACATCTCATATCGATATCGTTTCGAAAACTATTTTGTTAGATTTACTTGCTGAATGGATGGAAGATGGCGAACGTACGCTCATCTTGGCCACACACCAAGTTGAAGATATTCGAAAGCTTGCAGATATGGTTGCGATTATGAAAGATGGAGAACTTTTAGCTCATAAAGATAAAGAATCTTTAACAGAAACATATACTCAGTATTGGTTAGTTGACCCTTTACCTAGTGAAAAACTCCCTGGTGAAGTAAGGCGGAAAGGCAGTAAAACAGTCATCACAACAAATGAGGCTGATTTAGAGAATTACTTAAGTCGACATCAATTAAGGTGGTTAAATAAAGAACATTTAAGTTTAGAAGATACCATTTCGTTGATGTTAACAATATAAAAAAGAACAAAGGGGAGAGAGAGTTGGAAAAAGCCTTAAGTGTAAAGAACATACAAAAGTCGTTTAAGAACACGAAGGTCTTAAAAGGAATTTCTTTCGATGTTCACAAGGGTGAAATCATGGCTATTTTAGGTCCGAATGGTGCGGGTAAATCGACAACGATTCGTAACATTATGGGGATTATGTATCCTGATGAGGGTAGTGTTACCTTTCACGGGCATAACGGAAGTGAAATCCCACGTCATAAGATTGGTTATTTACCCGAAGAACGTGGACTTTATAAAAACGTGAAAGTCATGGATGTACTTTTATACTTTGCTAGTCTTAAAGATTACCCTAAAGATAAAGCTAAAAAGCGCGCCCTCTATTATTTAGAGAGACTTGGACTTAATGGGAAAGAAAATGTATCAGTTGAAGAACTATCCAAAGGGATGGGGCAAAAAGTCCAGTTTATTGGATCGATTATTCACGAGCCTGAACTGTTAATTTTAGATGAACCATTTTCTGGCTTAGACCCTGTCAGCCAAGATGTGTTTAAGCATGAGATTAAAGAGCTTGCTAATAATGGAACGGCGATTTTACTAAGTTCACACCAGATGAATCTAGTTGAAGAAATGTGTGACCGTTTGTTTATGATCAATCGCGGTGAAAAAGTCATCTACGGTTCGATGGATGATGTTAAAACGGAATATGCCAACTTTAAGTGTACAATTCGTGGAAAGAATGACACTTCAGTACTTGAAAAATTATCTGAAGTGACACGTGTTGAACAAAGCGGCGATATCTCAGTGTTGTATTTAACACATGATGTTCAAGTGACCAGCTGGTTAAAAGAACTTCCTAATACACTTGACGTACAAGAGCTTTCAGTCGATCGTGTATCCTTGCATGAAATTTTTGTTGATATAGCGACAGATCAGAATTTAGCTGAGGAAGTAGGTGCTTCACATGCGTAATAGTATTAAAGTTGGAAATTGGGAATTTAAACGAAATGTGCGTAATAAATCTTTTATTATCTCACTGTTTTTAACACCACTATTATTTGTGATTTTTGCAACGGCACCTACGTTCCTTAGTAACTTAGGTGATGATGAACCAAGCACAACTGTTTATTTAAATGATCAAGTTGGTGTTTATGAAGCTATTCAACCTGTAATCGAGGAAGGAGACTTTGTGTCATGGGATGTCATTGAGACTTCTGATGAGCCTGAGCAAATGCAGAGTACTCTAACGACAGAAGAAGATGCTGCTTATATTTTTATTAGTGAAGATACACTTGAAACAGGTACAGTGACTTACATGGTTGGTGACGATGTAAGTGGATCGTTTGAAAATGAACTTAACGTACTCCAACAGCCGATTAAGCAAGCACAACTCCAAGTTGCAGGACTTTCAAATGAGCAAATGCAGTTAGTTCAACAGCCGATTAATTATGAGGTAGCTAGTGTTGAGGAGGGTACAGAGTCTACACCATCAGAAGAACAAGAAGCAGGCGGATTCCCATACGAAAAAGCCCTACCTAGTCTCTTTGCAGGACTTGTACTATTCTCAATCGTCATCTCTGGCATGATGATTTTCCAAAGTGCTTCTCAAGAGAAGAAAGACAAAGTTGCAGAAATCATTTTGTCTTCCGTTACCGCTAGTGAACTCATGCAAGGTAAAATTTTAGGTTACTTTAGCTTAGGGCTTTTACAAGTTGCTGTATGGATAACACTTGTGACACCATTTGCCCTATGGAAACTTGAAGATATTCCTGTGCTTGAATATTTATTTGTACCAGAAACGTTATTGTTATTAGTGATTGCAATTCTAGGTTATCTATTATTTGCAGCACTATTTGTAGGGTTAGGTGCAACCATTGAGGATGCATCTACAAGTGGGAATTTCCAAGGTCTAGTCATGATGTTACCATTTATCCCATTCTTCTTAATTGCACCTATTTTAAGCAATCCTTCAGGCATTATTGCAGAGGTAGCAACGTATGTACCATTTACATCACCTGCTGTGATGCTGATGCGTTTGGCCGTGTTAGATGAATGGCCGTGGGTTGAAATGTTGATTGGACTCGCGATTTTAATCGTAAGTATCTGGATTTTCATGAAGTTAGCGGGTAAAATCTTCCAAGTGGGAATTTTAATATACGGCAAAAACGCAACACCACAAGAAATTTGGAAGTGGTTAAGAGCTTAGAAAGAGGTTGTGATATAGCAGTTCTTTATTAGCTTAGTCAAAATGCTTCGCTTTCCTCAAGCACGGCTTCAACTTCTCCAAACTCACTTCTGTTCGGGTATTAAGGATGTTCGGCTAAGTACGCAACATCCGTGTAGCGACGCCGAACTGACCCACATCCTGTGGCCACTCAGCTCGTGCTGTTCCTACTAGAGTCTCAGCATTTTGACAACGCAGAGCTAAACCTTATCACACACTAACTTCAATTTTCATTGATCAACTCAATTCAAAAAGGAAGCTTTGCACAATGCAAAAACTTCCTTTTTTATTTATTCTATAAAACTTTTATCTACTAAACCTGTTAAGTCTGGTTGTTCATCTAGAAATCCTAAGTCATACGATGAGTTCGCAAACTCTTGAAGAACTTCTTCATCTACATCATACGTGAACGTGATTCGCTCCCAAGCACGATCAACCACTGAAGGAGATAATTCTTGATCTGTGATTTCTTTAATTTTCTTAATCGCAATCTCTTTTGATTCGTCTGGATTGTTTTGGATAAACTCAGTTGCTTTTTTGTGCCCATCAACAATGCTTTGTACAAGCTCTGGGTCATTTTCAATTAATTCATTTGAAGTAACGAAAACAGCTGCTGGTAACGTTTCACCGTAAGCCACATCTGGAGTATCGATTAGAACTTCACCTGTTCCCTCTTCTTCGATAAATGACGCCCAAGGCTCTGGAACGGTCGCTGCATCGACATTACCTGTTGCGAACATATTCGAATATGTTGCTGGTTTTCCGGTTACGTGTTTCATCTCGCCACCAGTACGATCAGATGTGATACCATATTCGTCTTTCATTAATGCTTCAAACTGAACATCGTGAGTACAACCTACGCGAGGTGAGATAAATGTTTTACCCACTAAATCTTCTGGTGATTCAATGTCAGCATCAGGTCGTTTCATAATAACCGTACCACCTGTTGATGCTGCTCCAACGACGCTAACCTTTGCACCACTTGTGAAATGGTTCATCGCGGGTCCTGGACCTACAATTCCTGCTTCAATATCTCCAGTTTCTAATGCTGTCATGAATGCTGATCCATCTGGAAAATACTGATAATTTACTTCAGTGCCATCTGGTAACGTTTCGGAATATAAATCTTTTTCTTCCGCTACCATTCCGGCTACGTGGTTAATGTTTGGAAAATATCCAATCGTCACGACTTCATTTGATTCTTCTTCAGCATTTGAACTACCGCATGCCGCAAGCACAGCCCCGAGTATTATAATCGCTGCTAATATTAATAATCTTTTCATTTTATTTAAACTCCCCTTTTTTATGTTTTTAAAAGTCCCCAACGTTTCAGGACATTTTTCTCTAATCTAGAAAATACTAGCTGATCGACTAGTGCGCCAATCAAACCAATAATGATGATAATTCCAATGACTTGGTCCATCTTCGCAAAATCAGATGCGAACTGTAATGAATAACCTAAACCAGGTCCGTTACTTAAGAGCTCACCTGCCATGAGTGCTCTCCAGCTGAATGCCCAAGCAAGCCTAACACCTGTCATGTAATAAGGGATACTGGCTGGAATTTCAACACGGTAAAATAATTCAGGTCCCTTTGTCCCCATCGTTCTAGCAGCACGGACTAGCTGTGGCGGAACATTGTGAATGGCTGACCTGACATTCAGTGCCATTACAAAGGTTCCGCCTAACACAACCACGAAGATGACCGCAAACTCGGTAAACCCAAATAACATTAATGATAATGGCACCCAAACAATACTCGGAATACTTTGTAAGGCAATTAAGTACATGCCTGCTGTTTCATCTGCCTGACGTGATTTCCCCAGTAGGACACCTAGTAACGTTCCAATAATTAGGGCAAGTGACATCCCAATAATGAGGTGTTTAAAGCTTGCGCCTAACGCGACTAGTAAACTACCATCTGTGAATCCGTTAAAAAGTGATTGAAAGACTTTAAATGGTCCTGGCAAGACAACTGAAGGAAATATTTCAAGCCATACAATTGACTGCCATACCCCTACTACGACAACTAAGAACAGTATGCGTTTAATAGTTAGTTTCATGATCTAACTCTTCCTTCAACACTTTGTCGATTTCGTCTTTTAATAAGTCCATTACCTGGTTCTCTAGTTCAATCACTTTGGCGTCGTCGCGTCTTCGTGGTCGTGGAACGTCAATCTCAAAATCTGCGATGATCCGTCCTGGTCTAGTTCCCATCACAACGACACGGTCAGATAGTTTAATAGCCTCTTGGATACTGTGCGTGACAAATAGAATCGTTTTCTTAGTCTCTTGCCAGATTTTCGTCAGTTCATCATGCATAATGTGTCGCGTCTGTTCATCGAGTGCGCCAAATGGTTCATCCATTAATAACACTTTAGGGTCCATCGCAAGTGCTCTTGCGATCGCAACACGCTGCTGCATTCCTCCTGAAAGTTCATACGTGTAGTGGTTCTTAAACTTACTTAAGTGAACCATTTTTAAGAAATGATCAACGCGTTCCTCCGCTTCTTTTTTAGGTAATTGTTTTTTAAGCGGGTATAAAACGTTTTCTTTAACGTTTAGCCATGGAAATAACGATGGTTCCTGGAATACCATGCCACGATCTGGTCCCGGCTTTTTGATTTGGTTGTTTTCCAAAGAAATCGTTCCTTCTGAAACACTTTGCAAGCCTGCCACCATCGAAAGTAGCGTCGACTTACCACAACCAGATGGTCCTAATATAGACACAAACTGGTTTTCCTCTATCGTTAAATTAATACCAGAAAACACTTCGAAGCGACCTTGCTTCTGATCCTCGTACGTTTTTCCAACTTGATCTATTTTTAAAAACATCATTTCACCTAATTTCTAACAATTCCTATAAACTTACTTGGTTTTAGTTACATTAATAGATTATACAGTGGAGACAAGAAACGTGTCAACTTTTTGATTAATTAGGTGGTGATTTTTTATTACAGAATAAAAAAAGCCTAGCACTGGGCTAGACTATTCGGTCACTTTAAATTGGACCTGGGTTTGGATTTCATATTTTTGTTCATTGTAATTAAAATCAGCATAACCGTTTACTTCATAGAAACCTTTTGGAAAATCCCCGTCCATGACTTCTTGCATGAACTCTACATATTCATCTGGGTCTTGGCTTGAAAAACCACCTGAAGCAGTATACTCCTTACGTAATGGCTCACCTTTTTCCAAAACTGTTGATAATAATGGCTCATTCATAGCGAAACCTATATCATACTCTCTTGTGACTTCATGAATGGGGAAAATAAACGGTGATTCGGCGTGTGTTATCTCAACCTGATTTTGATCTCCTACATACTCCAACTCTGCATAGATGGACACATTAGACCCACCTTCATACTCCCCTTTTTCCGTCACTAAACGATAAACAAAATCGCCTTCCTGAACTTCGCTTTCAGTTTCTTTTACCTCGTATTGGCTAAGTTCATCATCTGAAGGTGCAGAGCCTGTCGTTCCACAGGCTGCAAGTACCATAACAAACCCAATAAGTACTAATATCTGTTTCATCTCATCACCTCTATAGACTTAGACGTTAATTTAAAAAAATTGTTACAAATGATGCACCTTTTTGGGTGAATACCTATATCTTGTAGTATACGACTACGAAGATGAGGTGTTTTACATGGCAAACCCAATCATCACTGGAACTACTACGGGTGATACGGTTTCCGTTCACATTGATTTGTTTAGGTACCCAGTTCGTTACATTAAAGTATACTTAGGTGGAGACTTGGTCGGCACATTCCACCCTATTTCTGATTTTCATTTAAGAAATCCTGAAGGAAAACCAGTTAAAGTGGCGCTTATTTTTGCTGATGGAGATAAACATGAAACAGTGATTATAGGTGGAAAATCGCGCCGGACACCAACTCGTCAAGACTTTTTACCAGGAGACATATTGGTAGCTTGCGATAACTTCGGCGACTTCCCACCACCTGGATATATGGGGCATTCTGCCTTAGTCCTTGACCAACGTAACATCATTGAAGCTACAACATCTATGCCACAAATTAGGCAAGCAACGATTCGAGAGTTTATTGACATACATCCTAACTATATGCACTTACGTTGTCGCGATTATAATGTGGCTAATCAAGCAACAGAATTCGCTTATGAATATTTGCATATGTATAATTCTAGCCTGAAAAAAGGTGAAGATGTACCACCATTTTCACTAAGCCCACTAGTTCCATTAAATGATCCTTATAACTCGATATATTGTTCAAAACTTGTTTGGTTATGTTACTACTATGGCGCTGGTGTTGATTTAAATAATGACTTCTTCCTCTACTCCCCAGAAGATTTGTCGACATTGGAAAACGATGATCGATTTGAGGTCATTTATAAACACCCTGAGTTTGATTTCAAGCTCAACACTTAATACAGCTGCCTCGAGAATTCGGGGCAGATTTTTTATGTTATTGATACATTTGAGCGACACTTAAAATATTAAAAAAGAGCTCTACCGTTGTCGGCGAGCCCTTTTACTGTAATTAACGATGGCTTACTTCTACTTCCATGTCTAATCCGTTCGTTGCTTCATCTATAGTTTGAAGGGTTGATTTCTTTCTCTTGAAGAGCGAAATAACCTTTTCTGCTGCGTATAGTACTAGGAAGGTTAGGAAGACTGTTAAAGATACTAAGATAAGAGATGTTTCCATTACCCTCATCCCCCTTCGCTTAAATATTGTGATTTATTATGATTTGCAAGTATATAATACCAAATTTAACGATAATTTCAACCTTAATGTTTAAATTCTTTTATAATTTTGTGTATTCTCCCACATTTTTGTGTATACTCCATATTTAAAAACACTTTAAAGCTGTAAAGTAGTGAATTTTCTAAAAATTTTATAACAAGCACCCTGACTGGCTTCGCGGACTTCGATCCAAGTCTTTTTTTAAGTAAATAGAATGATTGCTTAGTAAAACAGGGTATTTTTAAGTATTTATAACGTTAACCAAAAAAATTATTTATTTTTGAGGTGTAATCATTCTATAAGCAGAAATAACAGATATAAAAAATCCAGCCCCGGTTTAGGAGCTGGATCATATTAAACGTATTGCTCGAAGAATTCGAGAACTTGTTCATATACTTTGATTTCGTTTTCTTTCTTAGAAAATCCGTGTCCTTCGTCGTCTAAGACCAGATACTGAACATCGGTTCCTTGCTTTTCTAAAGCTTCAACGATTTGGTCTGATTCGGCCTTTACAACACGAGGGTCTTTTGCACCCTGGATGACTAGCATTGGTTTAGTCATCGATTCTAAATACGTAATTGGTGAGTCCTCTGTAAATTTATCCTTATCTTTCACAGGATCTCCAACCCATTGCTTCATCATTGGCTTCCAGTGCTCTGGAACACTTTCAACGAAGCTGAATAGGTTACTTACGCCAAAGATATCCACAACGGCTTTGAAGTATTCTGGATGACGCCCGTGTAGAAGTAAAGCCATGTAGCCACCATAGCTACCACCCATAAGTAAAATTTTATCGCGATCGGCATACCCATTCTTAATTAACCACTCAAGACCTTCAACGTTATCTAAGCGCGGACCATAACCCCAGTCGCCTTCAATGACTTTCGTAAACTTCAAACCATAGCCAGTTGAACCTCTGAAGTTAGGGGTAAAAATACTATAGCCTTGGTACAGTAAGAACTGGAATAATGCTCTAAACGTCTGGCGTTCAGCTGCTTGTGGTCCACCGTGTGGCCATAGAATTACATGACCATTATCGTTATCTGGTTTGGCACGGAAGAACATCGCTTCAATTTCTGTTCCATCATATGATGGATACGTCACAACTTCTGGTTCTACCATTTCTTCTTTGGCAACACCAGGAACACCGTAGTTCGTTAGGTTTTCCCACTTACCATCCGAAAATTTATAAATATTAGTTGGCACTGTAGCCGATACACCCATTAAGTAAAGGTTTCCTGACTCGGCCACTTTCATCTGCATGACAACACTTACCGGTAAAACCAATTCTTCTAACGTACCATTCTCTAAATCATAGCGGTAAAGCGAATCTTTTACTCCTTTAGATCCACCAATGTATAACGAGTTGGATGACTCATCATACTTAACATCAGTTAGCGACACACCATCTAGTTCTTTAACTTTAGAAAACTCTTTTGTTTCTAAATCAAATTTTGCAAGATAAGCAAAATCAGCATCATACGTTGTGGTGAAGTAAAGATCTTTTTCTGAGGCATATGCTAGACCACTAAATGTATGCTGTTGGTCTGTTTCAGGTGTTAGTCGTAGATGCTCTCCATCTTTTACCGCAAAAGCTAATTGAGACGTGTTTGCAAACATTTTTAAATAGACAAAACTCGTCTCTTCAGGGCTTTTTTCGGATAAATAGGTCGGCGCACCATCACCTTCTAAAAACACTTCTTCTTGATCATTTTCAAGATTATATACATACGACTTTAAGAACGTTTGGGAATCTTTATTCGATGTATAGTAAACCTTTCTACCATCCTTAGATAACATCGGCATCATGTGTCGGTGCCCTTCTGATGTTCGAATTGGTTTTAGTTCGCCACCTTTTGTTGGAATCGCGTAAAGTTGTGTATTCTCATCTCCATCTTGATCTGAAGCTAATAGAATAAAGTTGCCTTCTTTGTCGTACTGAATCGACCCTGTACTTTGATTGTGGAATGTTAATGGGTACGGAAATGTATTCGGCAAATCCATCGCCCAAAGGTTGTAATGACCATTCAAATTAGTTGAAAAAGCCAGTTGCGTTTCATCTGGGCTTACACTAAAAGCTTGAATCCCATATGTTTGGAAAAACTGTTTAACGTTTGGTTTATTAAAATTCATGAGACTACCTCCCTAATATTTGCTCCACTATTTCTATTCGACATAAACAACAAAATTCCTACGAGTATCGAAATATTTTTTATAGGTGTTTTAATAAGGAAAAATAAGGTAAAGTAATTGATAGATAGGGGGGCGTAAGTTTATGATTAAATATTCAGTTATGCTCATGTTGATTCTCACCATTGGTTGTTCATCTCAAACCTCAGATGAACCTCTTAAATCATCGGACGAACCAGAAGCTCAACACTCTCTTGAAGAAAAAGACATTATTGGAAATGAAGAAGAGGTGACAACACTCGTTGAGAAGCTTGCCATTCCTTGGTCGATCGCAGGATCCGGCGAAACGTTTTTTGTAACAGAGCGTGATGGTCGTTTATTGCAGATTGATTCAAATGGTGACGTCACTGAGCAAACATTAGAATTGGAAAAAGAAATTTTGCACTATGGTGAGGGTGGGTTGCTAGGACTACTGCTTGCACCTGATTTCAGTAATTCCGGAAAAGCTTACCTTTACCACACTTACCAAGAAGGCGATCAAATTTTAAATCGTATCGTAATGGTCGAAAAAGATCATGATACTTGGCAGGAGACGGATGTACTCGTTGACCAAATACCTGGTGCGAGGTTTCATAACGGTGGCCGTCTAGCATTCGGGCCAGATGGTAAACTTTATGCCACAACAGGTGATGCCCTTGAGCCTGATTTAGCCCAAGAGGAGACAAGTTTAGCAGGGAAAATCTTGCGAATGAATGTAGATGGTACTGTGCCTGAAGATAATCCGTTTAGTGATTCACTCGTCTATTCGTTTGGACACCGGAACCCTCAAGGATTAGCATGGAGTGATGATGGCACCATGTATGCATCAGAGCATGGAAATAGCGCACATGATGAACTCAACGTGATTGAAGCAGGTAGAAACTATGGATGGCCAGTTATAGAAGGTGATGAAAATGCAGAGAAAATGAGTCCTCCACTTTATCACACTGGTGATTCGACTTGGGCACCATCTGGCATCGGCTACTATGATGGAACGCTTTATGTTGCAGCCCTACGCGGTTCTAAGATCATCGCATATGACATTGAATCGGGCGAGCCAGAGACATTTTATGAAAATAGTGGACGAATGCGTGATATTTGGATTGAAGATGGGTATTTGTACACGATAACGAGTAATCGAGATGGACGAGGTAACCCTGAACAGTCAGATGATCAATTGATTCGGATAAAGTTAGATTAGAAAACTATAACGAATAAGAGCCTGGGACAAAACTTTTGTTATCACATGATGTAGCGTGTGATTCTTAATATCTGTCTTCTTTTTTGCTAAGTCAAAATGCTTCGCTTACCGCAGGCACGGCTTCAACTTCCCCAAACTCACTCGTGTTCGTTTGGGGTGATTTTCAGCTCGTGCTGTTCCTGCAGGTGTCTCAGCATTTTGACTACGCTAATAGCACTCAATATTCATTGCCTGATCAGCTACTTTTCTTTTGTCTCGGCCTCTTTTATTTTTTAGACAGTTCTCGTAGGACACTTAACATAAAGCGCATACTTTTATGGACCCGCTTTGATTGATTGAAATTTCCTATTACATAAACATCTAAAACCGGAAAATATAAAGCAAAAGATGAAATCGAACCTAGATGTCCCCACCCGGCATATTTTTTCATAAAGGGAAGAAGCTTTATATTCATTAAACCATACCCGTAAGATATGCCTAACCCCCACATTCTCCTCCACTGTTGCATTTCTTTTAAAGATTTGCCTTGAATTAATTCATGGTTCACTAAGGCTTTCATGAATTTTAATAAATCTTCAGAGGTACTTACTGTTTGTCCGCCAGCATAGAAACTACTAAAACTCCGATAATCTTCTACAATGATTTTTTGATTACCTAAATATACGTTTGCTATGGGTTCGTTTGTTTGATCATTTGGTTCTGAGTACTGTGATAAAAAAGAGTTGTTCATATTTAGGGGGTTGAAAATATACTCATGCAACACGTCTTGGTAGGGCTTTGAAGTAATGTTTTCAATAATCAAACCCAATAAATTATATCCTGTATCTGAATAACGACACTTTTTCCCTGGTTCAAAACGAGGCTTTAGATAACGTTTCGACCATTTTATAGTCTCCTCTGGTGTCCAGAAGACATTTGGTTCTTTAAGCGTCATCTCTAAAAATGATTCACCTTGTATTGGTTGATCTTCAAAATAGTCTGGCAAACCTGATGTATGACTCAACAAATGTTTAATCTGAATTCTGTTTGAATAATCCGTTCCTTTACAGACATGCAAACCTCTACAAATGTCTTCAGATAGATAATCGACAATCCGGTCTTCATAATTGATTTTTCCTTGTTCAGCTAATTTCACAATGATCACTGCTGTAAACATTTTACCAATACTAGCTGTATGATAGCGTTGGTCAGCTAATGCTTTAACTTGATTCGTCGTACCAGAAGCCATGTTCCAATGAATCTCATTTTTTTCAGAATGAACTAATAAATACGCATTATGGATCATGGAGTCAGTTTGCACCATATCATCCAACCTATTTTGTACTTTCAATTTTATTTCTTCCTTCACCTAAATCTCCCCCCAACTCTAAATTCATTATATATGTTTTTGAGTTCATCAATAACATATTTTCAGATAATTATAAATTTTTGTTATAATAGGATTAGATTACAAACAAGGATGAGAGGGGAAATACAACATGCGTGAAGTTGTCATAGTAGAAGCTGTCCGAACACCGGTCGGACGTCGAGAAGGGGCTTTAAGCGGCATCAGACCAGATGATTTAGCAGCATTAACTTTAAAAGAATTAGTCGACCGTGCTGGTGTAGACCCAGCCGTTATTGAAGATGTGATTATGGGCTGTGTATCCCAAGTGGGTGAGCAGGCCTTCGATATTGGGAGAATCGCTGCTTTGATTGCGGGGTATCCAATTGACGTACCTGGAACAACGATTGATCGTCAGTGTGGTTCGAGTCAGCAAGCTGTGCATTTCGCATCTCAAGCGATATTAAGTGGTGATATGGATGTAGTAGTTGCGGCAGGGATTGAGAATATGTCCCGTGTGCCTATGTTTTCAAATATGCAGGGATCGAAGTTAAGTCCGCAACTGACTGAAAAGTACGAGATTATTAATCAGGGGTTATCCGCTGAAAGAATTGCCGAAAAATGGGGTTACACTCGTGAACAATTAGATGAGTTTTCTTATCAAAGCCACCAAAAAGCAATCAAAGCCCAAGACGAAGGGCGTTTTGAGGAAGAAACATTCTCTGTTGACGTGACGTTAGAAAATGGGACAACTCAAACCGTCACACATGATGAAGGACCACGCCGTAGTACAACTCCTGAAAAGTTAGGTGAGTTAAAGACCGTTTTTAAAGAAGATGGTGTCGTTACTGCTGGAAATGCGAGTCAAATCAGTGATGGTTCAGCTGCTTTGTTGTTAATGTCACGCGAAAAGGCGGATGAACTAGGGTTAAAGCCTCGCTTTAGAGTAGTGGCTCGCTCAGTTGTTGGCTCGGATCCAACTTTAATGTTAACAGGACCCATTCCAGCTACTGAAAAAGTTTTAAAGAAAGCTGGGCTGACGATTGATGACATCGACCTATATGAGGTTAACGAAGCGTTTGCGCCGGTTCCGCTGGCTTGGCTTGATGAAACTGGAGCAAACCCAGACAAGTTAAACGTTAATGGAGGTGCCATCGCGCTTGGTCACCCGCTTGGCGCGAGTGGCGCGAAGTTAATGACCACGCTTGTGCACGAACTCGAACGTACGGGTGGTCGATATGGTCTGCAAACGATGTGTGAAGGTCACGGCATGGCCAACGCAACCATTATTGAGCGATTAGATTAAGGGGGATTTTTTGTGGAACTTAAAGATAGAGTTGCTTTCGTGACGGGTGGTGCTTCTGGTTTAGGTGAAGCCACCGTTCGAAATTTGGTTCAAAATGGTGCTAAAGTGGTTATTGCAGATTTGCAAGAAGAAAAGGGCCAAGCATTGGTTGAGGAACTCGGTTCTGATCAAGTTCAATTTGTTACAACAGATGTCACTGATGAAGAAAGTGTCCAAAAAGCGTTAAATGTTGCGAAAAAGCTGGGTGCCATAAGTGTAGTTGTGAATTGTGCTGGTATTGGGGCTGCTCAAAAAACTGTTGGAAGTAAAGGTGTTCATGATTTAGCTATATTCCAAAAGGTGATACAAGTGAACCTTGTTGGAACATTTAACGTGATTCGTTTAACTGCAGATCTTATGAAAGAAAATGAGGCAAATAGTGAAGGTGAACGTGGAGTTATTGTGAACACCGCTTCTGTTGCCGCATATGAAGGACAAATCGGCCAGGCTGCTTATAGTGCATCAAAAGGTGGCATTGTCGGTATGACCCTGCCGATCGCTCGTGACTTGTCACCTTATGGTATTCGTGTGATGACAATTGCACCAGGCTTGTTCGATACACCACTTTTTGCGTCACTTCCAAATAAGGCCCGTAAAACTTTAGGTGCGATGACACCATTCCCATCTCGTCTGGGGTACTCGTCTGAGTACGGCAAGCTAGTTGAAAGCATTGTTGAAAACCCAATGCTAAACGGCGAGGTGATTCGTCTGGACGGTGCGATCCGCATGCAACCGAAGTAACAAAATAGAGGGAACTCGCCTGGTGCGAGTTCCCTTCATTTATGAACGTAAGTCGTTGTTTATTGAACGGGTTTTGCTGACTTTTGAACGGGTTTCCGACTTTTATGAACGGGTTTTTCTGACTTTTGAACGGGTTTCGCTGACTTTTGAACGGGTTTCGCTGACTTTTGAACGGGTTTCTGACTTTTATGAACGGGTTTTGCTGTCTTATAAACGGGTTTCCGTCATTTATAAACGGCTTCCACCCATTAAATGAACTAGCTCTAAACCAAATGCTCCTGTAGTTGCTCTCGCAGTGCGTTCTTCTGGAATTTTCCGACTGACGTTTTCGGTAACTCATCCATAAAGATTACATCATCTGGAATCCACCATTTTGCAAATTGCGGTCTTAAGTATTCAAGCAGTTCCTCTTTATCAACGACAGCATCAGACTTTAAGACAACCGCTGCAATAGGTCGCTCTTGCCATTCCGGGTGAGGCACACCGACAACCGCCGCTTCAAAGACCGCATCATGCGCCATTAGAGCATTCTCTAAATCAATCGTTGAAATCCATTCTCCACCACTTTTTACTAGGTCCTTCGTCCGGTCCGTAATTTTAATTGTCCCTTCTTCATCGATTGTGACGATATCACCCGTGTGAAGCCATCCATCACGAAACGCTTCTTCAGTTCGTTCATCTTTATAATATTCATCTGCAATCCATGGTCCGCGTACAAGAAGTTCTCCCATATCTGTTCCATTCCATTCAATTTCGCCTTCATCATTAACAGCTTTTATTTCAAGTCCTGGGACGACACAACCTTGCTTAGCGCGGATCTCTAACTTGTCATCTGTAGGCAAGTCTTCTTGGTAACTCTTCAAACGCGACAACGTCACAAGAGGTGCGGTCTCGGTCATACCATACGCGTGAACAAACGGAATGTTATGTTTTTCTTCAAACGCTCTGATCATGCCCATTGGAGCTGCAGAACCACCACATAATACCGCACGCAGTGAACTCATATCGTAGCGCTCAGCATTCGCATCTAACTCTTTTAACAATCCTAGCCAAATCGTTGGTACGCCTGCTGTGATGGTTACCTTTTCAGACGTAATGAGTTCAGCTAGTAACTCTGGCGTAAATGCTGGACCTGGCATCACTTGCGTTGTCCCAAACCATGTTGATGCAAATGGTAGTCCCCACGCATTAACATGAAACATTGGAACCACCGGCATACAAATATCAGACTCCGATAGTCCGCCCGAATCAGCTAACCCCAAAGCTAAACTGTGCAGTGTAATCCCACGATGTGAATAGACAACGCCTTTTGGTTTTCCGGTTGTAGCTGAAGTGAAGCACATCCCAGCTGGGGCATTTTCATCTAGATCTTTTGCGAATTCATAATCAGGACTTGCTTCTAACAATAAATCTTCATAGGAGTAAATAGGTGTGAGGGTCGTATCAGGTAATTGCTGATCATCTGTCATGATGACAAACGCTCGAACCGTTGGAATGTGATCTTTTATGGCTTCTAAAATTGGTAAAAACATTGGGTCGACTAATAACACTTTATCTTCAGCATGATTAATAATGTGGGTAATATGTTCTGGTGATAAACGTATGTTGATCGTGTGTAGGACTGCTCCCATTCCTGGAATCGCAAAGTATGCTTCTAAATGGCGGTGGTCATTCCATGCAAGCGTTGCGACTTTATCGCCTCGTTCGACGCCTAGATTTTCTAAAGCGCTAGACAGACGCCTCGTTCTCTCACCGATTTCTTTATACGTTAATCGATGAATACCTGAACTAGTTCTTGAGACGACTTCCTTTTTTGGAAAAAGCTTTTCAGCCCTCTCAATCATTTGGCTGATCAATAGTTTACCTTCCATCATTTGAACCCTCTCCTTTAATCAAAAATTATATTTGACTCGCCCTATTTGACGAGGTTGCTCATTTAGTAGGATCTAAGAGGTCATGATGTTCATTTAGTTTAGCTACATGATCACTTTTTCTAACGGTTTGGTCATTCGTTTGGACAAAAGGTATGCCATCGTTCATATGGACTAAGTCTCGTTCTTGGACGTAAGCATTTTCTAGGACTTCATCGATTTCGAGTACTGGGAATAAACAGCAATCATGTTGTCTTCCAAAATCTATCCATTCACTAAAGGTTTTTGTTAAAAAAAGTTCTTCAACTTCCATGTGAGCTTGGTGTTTCGTTAATTTTTCAGGAAACTTTTCTAACCACTGTTCTTGGCCAACCGCTTCACAAAACGTTGCCCAAAACTTATATTCTAAAGCGCCTAGTGCCATATAACGCTCATCCTTCGTCTCATATATTCGATAATTGGCATAAGAACCATTTAAGACAGGGATGCCTGATTCGATGTTGGACGTTGACGACAGCATCGCATGATTACCCATCATCGATAAAACTGCATCTGTCATTGCCAAGTCTATATAACTGCCTTGGCCGGTTCGTTCGCGTTTAAATAAAGCCGCTAAAATTGCTTCACTAGCAGCCATTCCGCCTACTAAATCAGCCACCGTCTGTGTTGGCATGACAGGGCGTCCAGATGCATCTTTCAATTGACTTAACATACCGCTCATCGCCATATAATTTAGGTCATGGCTACCTTGATGAGAATAAGGGCTATTTTGGCCAAAACCAGTTAAAGACAAATACACGATGTCAGGTTTGATTTCTTTAACGGCCTCATACCCTAATCCAAGTCGGTCCATCACGCCAGGGCGGAAGCTTTCAAGAACCACATCTGCTTCCTTTAATAGTTGGTAAGCCTTCGCTTGTCCAGCTTCACTTTTTAGATCAATCGCAACACTTTTTTTGCCTCGGTTATTGACAGCATATAAAGCACCGTTCGCCATTTGCCTAGCAGGATCGCCATTAGGAGCTTCAACCTTAATTACGTTCGCTCCTCGGTCAACTAGACGCAGAGATGCAAACGGTCCCGGTAAGTACTGTGAAAAATCAATTACTTTAATACCTTCTAACATTGTTATAACCCCATATTCTTAGCAATTATATTTTTCATAATATCGTTTGTTCCAGCGTAAATCGATGACACTGGAATGTCTCGATAACGTCTTGCGATTTCGTATTCTTCCATATAACCATAACCACCATGTAATTGCATACACGTAGTTGCTACTTTTCTGGCCATATCCGTAATCCAATACTTAGCCATCGATACCTCATTGACAACGCTTTCATTTTTCATGTGACTCTCAATAACGTCGTCCAAAAATGACCTGCCGATTCTAATTTCAGTCGCCATCTCGACGATTTTATGTTGGACGGTTTGAATGTTTGAAATAGGTTTCCCAAATGCTTTACGTTCTTTAACATATTGAGTCGTCATCTCTAACATTTCTTCTGCAGCCACTTGAGCACTGATGGCAACGGTTAAACGTTCTTGTTGAAGTTGTGCCATTAAGTAGTAAAATCCTTTACCTTCTTCACCGAGCAAATTTTCTTTAGGGACTTTTACGTCTTCAAAAAACAGCTCTGCTATCTTGAGAGTGAAGACCGATTTTATCTAACTTACGTCCGCGCGAGAAACCAGGCATATCTTTTTCTACAACAAAAAGACTAATGCCCTTATGTGCAGGTTGAGCATTTGGGTCTGTTTTAGCGACCACCACAATGAGGTCAGCATGGATACCGTTCGTGATAAACGTCTTTTGTCCGTTTAAAACGTAGTGATTGCCATTCTTTATCGCTGTCGATTTTATCCCTGCTAAATCAGATCCGGCGTCTGGCTCTGTCATCGCAATTGCTGTGATATATTCACCTGTTACGCACTTCGGAATCCAGCGTTTCTTTTGCTCATCTGTTCCATATGCATCAAAATACGGAACGACAATGTCATTATGTAAGCCTAACCCAACTAACCCAGTCCCGACGCGTTCAATTTCTTCGTTGAACACAACTGAGTAACCAAAATCGGCGTTTAATCCACTGTATTCTTCGTCTACCCATGGGCACAAAAAGCCGTTCTCACCCATTTTTGTCCAAAGCTCACGAGGGATTAAACGGTCTTGTTCCCATTGATTAAAATATGGTCTAACTTCTTTATCTAAAAATTTCTTTAAGGCTTCACGATATAGTTTATGATCTTCTTTTAAATACCTTGCTGTCATGATCCCTTCTCCTTTTATAAAATTTATGGCACTTAATGGCGAGTTAAAAACAATAATATTTAATTCATTTGTGAAGTCAAAATGCTGAGACACCTGCAGGAACAGCACGAACTGAGGGGCCACAGGATGTGGGTCAGTTCGGCGTTGCAACATGGATGTTGCGAACTTAGCCGAACATCCTTAACCCCCGAACGGAAGTGAGTTTGGGGAAGTTGAAGCCGTGCCTGCGGTAAGCGAAGCATTTTGGTTTGCAAATCAAAATTAAACTAAGTGCCCGTGTATATTATTTAAATTTTCTTAATATTAAGATATCACAGAAGGTTTGGCTGGTAAAGGGAGAGAAATGTCGATATAAAGTTATTTGTTACTAAATCTTTCTGCCAACTTTAGCAAGGTATATTTTCATGTTTAAAGTCAAAAATATGATTACGAAACCATTCATTACAAATAAAGTCACCATGGAGGTTTCTAATGGATACTCAGATGTTACAACAAATTTTTGACTCTCCCACATTGATTACGGTGAAGTATCACGGGATTCCTGTGTATGTACAAAGTATCGATGAAGAAAACGGAACAGCACAGGTTTTTCCACTAGATGATATGGATCATGTTCAAGAAGTTGACCTTGATGGGTTGTATGAAGATGACCCTGTTCATTTATTATTTTAGTTGTTAGCTCCCTTGTTTTTAAAAACTTCGTTTATAAGCGTCATGTGGCGCTTTGATATAAAGATTAAACGAAGGAGGTTTCCCCATGGACCGTTTACGCGCTGAAGAAATCGCAAGCTCACCCAAAGTCTGTAACGTACAATACAACGGCAAACGTGTGTTCATCCAACACGTTGAAGACAATACGGACGTCGCACGAGTATACTACCTCGATGACCCGGCTAATGAATTCGAGGTACAACTAACGAATATTCGTGAAAAAAGGTAAACCCAATTGCGCCGCGAGCGCAATTGGGTTTTTTCCTTGCCTTGTTATTCGTCTTCTTTCTTCTTCGTCACCATAAAGGTCATCGGGTGTTCTTTACCGTTCATCAAGTGCTGTAAATAATTCGAAGTTAAATGGTACTGATCTTCAATCTTCTCAGCTAAGTGGTGGCTTCGTTCATATATTATCGACCTGAAATGTGTCATTTGGTTCGACATCTTTTCGATCAATGCTTCTTGATTCTCTATTTTCTTCGCCATTTCACGTTGTTGCTGTTCATAGTCTGATATTTGCTGTGAAATTTGTTGTTGAACGTCCATCATGTCATTAAGCTGTTGCATGAGCTCATCACTGGTATGATCTTGTTTCGTCAATTCATCAATTATTTTTTGATTCGACTCATGTATAATCTTAAGCTCGTTAATCAACTGACCCTTCGAATTTTCCTCTTGTCTCATCCAATCCTCCACTTTCGTTTGTTTTTGATCATATGACGATAATCGGTTAAGGATTTGGCTTTTAAATTGATCATGAGAATGGTGGCGATGTTCCATGCTTTCTAACCGGTTTAAAATACTTTTCTGGGTATGTTCTTGACGACTATACAATTGATTCAACATATTGTAAGACCTCGTCAGATTGCGGTTAATCTTCTGTTGCTGCTTCACGAATTCACCGAAACGGTCAACCACAACTTGTTCTTGGTTGGGTGCTTGAACACGCTGTTTCGACCGGTACACGTTGGACTTTCCATTGAAATAAACGGTCAAACTATCACATCCTTTAGCTCCTGCTCTTATAACATATGCGAACACACAAAAAAAGAGTGCCTGTCTAAAGGGCAATAGCCTCGACAAGCACTCTCTACTATTTTATGAAGCACTGACTTTTTTCTTCTTTTTCGCTTTTTCGATTTGCTTACTTCTCAACTGACCGCACGCGGCGTCAATGTCACTACCTTGTTCTACGCGTACACCACAGTTAATATTGTTTTCAAGAAGTGTTTCATAGAACTTCAATATATTTTGCTTACGACTACGCTCATAAGGGTGGTCCGCAACTGGATTATAAGGAATTAAGTTGACGTAAGATAAGTGGCGCTTATCTTTTAATAATTCCACAAGCTGCTTTGCTTCCTCAACATGGTCGTTCACGTCATCTAATAGAATATATTCAAACGTGATACGTCGATTTGTTTTTTCTAAATAATAATCGATTGCCGGCATCAGTTTCTCTAGCGGGTACGCTCGATTAATTTTCATAATACGAGTACGTAGCTCATTATTCGGCGCGTGAATCGATAGCGCTAAATTCACCTGAAGGTTTTCATCAGCGAACTGATAAATTTTATCTGCTAGACCACTTGTTGAAACTGTAATGTGGCGTGCACCAATCGATAAACCTTTTTGGTCATTCACAATACGTAAAAAGTCTAACGTATTATCATAGTTATCAAACGGTTCACCAATACCCATCACAACAATGTGGCTCACACGCTCATCTTTCCCTTGTGCATCTAAGTGGTGTTGAACGTTCATAATCTGCTCTACAATCTCGCCACTTGATAAGTCACGATTTTTACGTAAAATACCACTTGCGCAGAACGAACAACCAATATTACAGCCTACTTGTGTCGTTACACAAACTGATAATCCATAATCAAAACGCATTAATACTGTTTCAATGTAGTTCCCATCCTGAAGTTCAAATAAGAATTTAATCGTACCATCCTTCGACTCTTGCTTGACCGCTTCATCTAGCGTTTGAACGACATAATGGTCTTCAAGAAGCTGTATTGTATCTTTATTAACATTTTTCATATCTGAAAAAGATTTCACACGTTTACGGTAAAGCCAATCCCATACTTGATCTGCACGGAAACGTTTTTGACCGTTTTCAACGAGCCAATCTTTCAATTGATCATAAGTTAATCCATAAATGGATTCTTTACGCATTGAAAAAACCTTCCTTTGAATAAGACAAAGATCTTATAAATTTTATCCTCTACCTATACTACTCAATGTTATACGTTCTGACAAGTTGAAAGGTCTTCCAGTCTGTTATGAATTCGATTTTTTCACATTGAAATAAATGAATCCGATGCTTACCAAAAATAAAATAAATGCAACAACCCAAAGTCCATTTGCGTAAAGTGGGATTTTACTTTCAGGCAACCGGTCCACCAACTCGATTCCTAAAAGCTGTACACCAATCCCATCTCCATCCACTTGGGTTCCTCTCAGTTCTTGACCTTTTATGTATAAGCTAACTGAGAGCCCAAGCACGACAATCGTTAACAGCCATTTTAATAACTTCACGACCTCACCTCCACGTTTATACTAGCATATTATTAGATTTTTCTAAAAATTAATAAGCCATGTCATGCTTGTCTCTTTTTTTCATATACATGAACTAAGTACGTTTGCAGACAAGCTTAACGCAAACGATCAACATATTAAGGAGGGAAATCTATGATTAATATTTCATCCACGCAATTAGTGCGTTATCTGGTTGGCTTTGTCTTTATTGTATCTGGTCTCATGAAAGTAGTCGGGAACGGCTTGGGTGCGTATTTTACAAACCTTGGCTTTCCCTCACCTATTACGTTCATGTACATTGTCGCTGCAACCGAAATTGTGTTTGGCTTATTAATAATTCTGAACCGTTACGTCAAGTTGTCGACCATTCCGTTAATGGTCATTATCATTGGGGCGATTGTCATTACAAAGTTACCAATGTTACATGACGGTCTTATTCACACCTTATTCCATGCTCGATTGGATTTAGTCATGCTTGGACTGTTATTTTTACTTTATCAACAATACGACGGCAAATTATTTAGACCGTAATTTTACCAAACATCAAACACATAGCCTTGCTTCGTTTTTCGACCGATTTTTTCTTCTGTTACTTGTTGGGTGATTGGGTCGTATTTGTACTTCAACCACCCAACATACCATCCATCTTTAGCCGCTTGTTGTTCTTCCCATAAATTCACACCGCTCACCCATTCACCTGTCGTATCTCCAGGAGGGTTACCTGGTTTAGGAAAACTTGATCCGTTAGCTGCGATAATCGTACTGCCTGTGAGTTTGGCTAACTCCACAGGAAACTGACTTGATGCCACACGACATCCCGTAAAGATAATCGTACTGTCTTCACAAAACTTCACTTCACCTGCACGAATCAATTGCGCCAAATCGCTTAAGTAGCGTGCATCTCGATGGTCATAAATTTGTTTATTTAAATAAAAACCGTTAATGTCCGGCCCACCGATTTTGACGCCCCCTCTATTACCATTCGAATTAAATGGCCATGCATGAGAAAATATGATCAACTTCTCAATACAATCTTGCCCACCATTGGTCACATCGACTAAGTGATCTAAAAGTTGCTTTCCCGAATTCCACTGTCTCGCATTTTCCCTTCCAACAGAATTAACCGCCCATGATTGAAACGCCATCTCATCCCGTCCTGTTGCTGCCAACGCCAACTGTCTACGCGCCATCACATTCACCTACTTTTTATTGTGTTATTACTTATATATGCGAAAGGCGTTGGGCTGTTAAACAATTAAACTTTGTGAGAGTTGTTAATAATAATAAGGGGAATTATGACGATAAAACATGATATACTATTACAAACAATAATGAAGATTGTGAGGTCGGTTATGATTTATGATATTCTTCAAGAAAATAGGAACTTAATTCTAAAGTCAGCAGATGATCATGGAGTTCAAAACGTAAGAGTTTTTGGATCTGTTGCTAGACATGAAGATGAATCTATGAGCGATCTTGATTTGTTGGTTGATTTTGAGGAGAACAGAAGTTTGTTTGATTTAATTCGATTTAAACAAGATGTAGAAGACTTACTTAATACAAAAGTGGATGTCGTTACAGAAAATTCAATTCATTGGAGCATGAAAGAAGATGTTCTAAATGGAGCTATTCGACTATGAAGGATGACAAAATCTATTTACTTCACATTATGGAATGCTTAGAACATATTGAGTCTTACCCTCCAATTGGCAATAGTTACTAGAGTTATGTAAACATCAAGGGACCTAAGAAGTTATTCTAAGTCCCTTGATGTTTTTATAAATAAAGGTCAATCTTTCATCAATTATAAATTTTCCAAGAACACGCGGATGACGTCGGCTCCACCAATAAAAGTTCCGAGCGAGCTTCCGATGTTCGCCATGACGACGATGAGTAAGATTCTCGTCACTTTATTATTCCAGAAGCCTTTTACTGTATGAACGTCCTCTGATAATTTTTCAAAATCAGAGACATTCGGCTTTCTGACAAAGGCTTGAACGAATCCGGCAAACCAACCGGCTGCAAGTAAAGGATTCAGCGAGCTAATAGGGGCTACTAGAAACGCAGTCAAAATCGCCAGTGGGTGCCCCATCGCAACCGCCACTCCAATTGCTGATAAAGAACCGTTCCATAAAATCCACGAAATGGCTTGATACGTCCCTGCTGAAGGGTTATTAATAAACGTATAAGCAATAATCGATAAAATGATTAACGGAATTGCCCAGGCAATGACTTTTGGCTTCTTCGATTTAGGCGGAACTTTAGTAAGCTTTTTCAAGTCATGCTCACGATAGATTTCTTTCTTCACACCTGGTACGTGAGCGGCACCAAGGACAGCTACCACTTTATCCCCTTTAGCACTTCGAATCTTCTGAGCTAAATATTGATCACGCTCATCAATTAGCGGCGTCTTCAACTGAGGGAATGACTCACTGAATTCCTGCAAAACGGTATCTAGCATATCCTGTGATTTCATGCGCTCAAGGTCTTCTTCTGATATATCATCATCACTAAAAATGCCGTAGACAATGCTCATTAAAAGCTTCACTTTGCCCATAAAACCTAAGTTTCGCCAAATACGAGAGAACGTAATTTGAATATTACGGTCGGCTAAAACAAGCTCTGCATCATGCTCTACCGCCGAGTCAATTCCTTGAATCATCTCTTGACCAGGATTAATTCCAAACTGCTTCGCCATTCGGCTTTGGAAAGACGAAATCATCATGTTCATCAGTAACATGGTCGCCTTTTTCTCTTTAATGACCTTAAAAATGTCCATGTTCTTCCACTTGTTACCTTCTTTAATCGACTGGTACCGTTGTTGGTCGAGCTCGACACATACAGAATCTGGCTGCTCTGCGTCTATTACTTCTTTTACTTGTTCAGCGCTCTGCTTTGAAACGTGCGCTGTTCCGATTAATATGACTTCTTTACCATCTAATTCAAGACGTGTAATATTTTCTTCTGACATAACAGACCCTCTTAATTTAACAATTTATTTAGTCACTTAAATGTTGTGATCCTCATTAAAACTCTCATAAAAATAGTGTATCATTAAATCAGTGATAGATAATCATTTTTTATTAACTTTTTCATGACACCCTCCATCATCTTTTTCTGATTTTTATGATAAAATATCTACCTAAAAGGGAGGCATTCGATGACAGACTGGTGGAAAAAAGCATGTGTCTACCAAATCTACCCGCGTAGCTTCATGGATGCGAATGGGGATGGGATTGGTGACATACAAGGCATTATACAGAAACTCGATTATTTAAAAAAGCTCGGTGTCGACATCATTTGGTTGAGTCCTGTCTATGATTCTCCCAATGATGATAATGGATATGATATTCGTGACTATTATCAGATTATGCAAGAATTCGGCACAATGGAAGACTTTGACCAATTATTATCTGAGATGCATGATCGTGGCTTAAAGCTGATGATGGATCTAGTGGTTAATCATACGTCCGATGAACATAAATGGTTTCAAGAGCATGACGATTTTTACTTCTGGCGCGACGAACCGAATAACTGGAAGTCGGTATTTAGCGGACCTGCTTGGGAGTATGATGAAGAACGTGATCAATATTATTTACATATATTTTCGAAAAAACAACCTGATTTAAATTGGGAAAATCCTGAACTGCGTCAAAAAATATATGAGATGATGCGTTGGTGGCTCGATAAAGGTGTTGATGGTTTCCGAATGGATGTCATTAATTTTATTTCAAAAGAACCGGGATTACCTGATGCGCCAAACGGAGACGGCAGTCCGTATTTTATGAACGGGCCTAGAATCCATGAATTTTTACACGAAATGAATCAAGAAGTGCTCTCTAACTATGATTGTGTCACGGTTGGTGAGATGCCAGGAGCGTCACCTGAGGATGCGCAAGCCTACACGAATCCTGAGAATCGTGAGTTAAATATGATTTTCACTTTTGAGCATATGGATTTAGATGGTGGCCCTGGCGGTAAATGGGATTTAAAAGACCTTGACCTAGTGGACCTTAAGAAAAATTTAGAGAAATGGCAGCACGCCTTATATCAAGTTGGTTGGAACAGTTTATATTGGAACAATCACGACCAGCCAAGAATTGTGTCTCGCTTCGGTGATGATGGGGCCTATCGTGTTGAGTCAGCTAAAATGCTTGCGACTTGCCTACATATGATGCAGGGCACGCCTTATATTTATCAAGGTGAAGAAATTGGGATGACAAACGTAGCCTTTGAGTCGATTGACCAATATCAAGACATTGAGACACTTAATATGTACAAAGAAAAACTTGAAGAAGGCTGGAGTCATGAAGAGATTATGAAGTCCATTCATGTCAAAGGTAGGGATAACGCTAGAACGCCGATGCAATGGTCGAGTGACCGACACGGTGGATTCACAACTGGCGATCCTTGGATTGAAGTCAACCCAAACTATTCAACTATTAATGTTGAGCAAGCTTTACAAGATTCGAACTCTATTTTCTATTACTATCAAGCTCTGATTCAATTAAGGAAAAACTATGATGTGATCACGACGGGTGATTTCAACCTCATTCATCGTGAGCATCCTGATGTGTTTGCCTATGAGCGCACGGATGGAGATGAGAAGCTGGTTGTTTATTGTAACTTTAGTGATCGAACTCACAGCTTTCCTATGCCTGAAGGGAAAGTTTTGATACAGAATTACAACGAGCTAGAACGTGATGGCCAACTTATTTTAAGGCCATGGGAAGCCGTTGTTTTTTACCAAACGTAAGGAGGACATAGCATGAAGGTTATCGGTGTGGATATCGGTGGCACGAAGATTCGAATGGGTGTGTTGGATGAAGATATGAACACCCATTTAGACCTGAAAGTGCCGACTACCTTTCCACTTTATGAGTTATTAGAAAAAGAAATTTTAACGATATTAGAGAAACATCCTGATGTTGAAGCGATCGGGATTGGGACACACGGATTCGTCGACCCTAAAAAAGGACGAATCGTTTATGCGACGGAATTACTTCCGGGATGGACGGGTACAGAGGTTAAAGCCCAGCTCGAAAAAGCGACAAATAGACGAGTTGAAATTGATAACGATGCCAATGTCGCCGCTTTGGCAGAAGCAAAAATTGGCGCTGCAAAAGATTATAGTCGTACGGTTTGCTTAACACTTGGCACAGGTCTAGGTGGCGGAGTAATCATTGATGACTTTGTACTATCAGGCGGACCGAATGGAGGCGCTGCTGAACTCGGACACATGATTCTTTATCCAGGCGGCGTTGAATGCGGGTGTGGTAGAAAAGGGTGTGCTGAACAATACGTATCAGGTACGGCTTTGCGACGCCGTATTACGGAAGCAGGACTTTCTTATCAACCTGAAGAACTGTTTAAGGCAGACGATCCGAAAGCTAAACAGCTTATTCGCGAATTTACATACGATCTAGCCGTCGTCATCAGTTCTTTACAAGCGACTTTTGATATGGAAGTCGTCGTAATTGGAGGCGGTGTTTCTGAAGCGAGTGACTACTGGATTGATGATCTTCAAGAACAGTTGAAACCTTTATTATTAAACGATGTTGAGATTGTGATTGCACAATTCGGGAACGAAGCCGGCATGTACGGCGCTGCGCAGTTGGTGTTAAAAGATATTCATAAATAGGAAGGGGGCTAATTTTGGTGTCTTTAATAGTAATCCTAATCCTGTTGTCTTTTCTTTCATTTTTAATCGGCTATGCCTTTATCAAAAACAAATCAAATAGTTTTTTAGACTGGGGAATTTCAAAAAAGGTTAAGGACAAGGAAGGTTTTAAGAAGCAGCAAGGAACATATACGATTATTATAGGAGCGATTTTTTTATTAGTCCCTGTTACAATTTACTTTGTTGAACAGTTTAATCTGAACCCTCAAATCCTCTACTTTTGGATATTTGTATTACTCATTTCGACAATCATAAATACTATAAAAGTTAGAAAGTATTATTAGTAAATAGGGCAGTTCCTGATCCCGAGGAACTGCCCTTCTTTATTGAATATCTTAATGTCAGTCTCACGCGTTTTCCGTGCATTCGATACTATACTAAAGACATTTGTGAGCATTTCACCTACACTTGTACTCGTTTCAAAGACATTCTGAAGAATTTCACGTGCACTCAATTATATTACATTAAGGAAAAGCTTTTGCGCCGCGGCGCAAAAGCCTCATTTTTTAATATCCTGGTTTGTTTAATAACTTAAAGATCGCTGTCTTGTAGTCTTCTACGCCTGGTTGGTTGAATGGGTTAATACCCAATAGATAGGCACTGTACGCACATGAGAGCATGTAAAAGTATAGTAAATAACCTAAGTGATATTCATCTAACCTTTTAACATGAACGCCCACTTGTGGCACGCCGCCTGATAAATGAGCCTCAGACACACCTTTATAAGCTGTTAAATTGAATTCATGAAGCGATAGTCCTGCTAGGTAGTTTAACTGATCTGCGTTGTTTTCCTTTTCAAACACTTCAAGGTCTTCATCCGCTTCATCCACTACAATGAACGATTCAAAAAGATTGCGCTTCCCATCTTGAATGTATTGCCCAAGCGAGTGGAGATCTGTCGTGTAGACAACAGAAATCGGGAAGATACCTGTCCCGTCTTTCCCTTCACTTTCACCAAACAGCTGCTTCCACCACTCTTGTACAAAGTTTAACTTCGGCTCAAATGTTGCTAACACTTCATTCGTATAGCCTTGTTCGAACAAGTAATGACGGAGAGCTCCGTAACGGATCGCTGGGTTCTCCTCTACATCGAAAGAGTTCAATTCACTTTCAGCGTCTTTTGCACCTTGAACAAGTTGTTCTACATCAAAGCCAGCTGCTGCGATTGGTAATAACCCTACTGCTGTGAATACCGAATAACGCCCGCCAACATCATCAGGGACTACAAAACGTTTATACCCTTTTTCTTCAGCCAATGTACGAAGAGCACCTTTTTCCTCATCTGTCGTCACATAGATACGAGAATCCGCTTCAGCTCCATAACGGTCCTCCATGTATTGCTGTAAGAAACGGAATGCTAATGCTGGTTCTGTCGTCGTTCCTGATTTGGAAATGACATTTAACGAAACATCTTTATCCTCCACATAAGCCATTAGTTGTTTTAAATATGAGCCGCTAACTTGATGGCCTGCGAATAGCACTTCAAAGTCAGGATTCTTCTCAAAATGTGGTTGTAAGGCCTCAATAACCGCCTTAGCCCCTAAATACGAACCACCAATTCCAATCACGATTAACACATCTGAATTAGAACGAATTTGTTTAGCTGTTTCCTTTATATCGTTTAAGAAGCCGTCACTTAACCCAGATGGCCAGTCTAACCAACCTAGATAATCATTACCTTCACCTGTTTTAGCGTATAACCCTTCATGTATGGATTTTAATTGTTCTTTTTTATCGTCTGTTAATACGTCTTGCATGTTGCCTGAATATGTAACATTAATCATCTTACCTACTCCTTTCTTCATTCATTATAAAAAAGAAAAGGTGGACACGCCACCTTATTCCTGAATTCGTTCAACTTCAAATCCGTTTTCTTCTAAAATTGATCCTATATGTGGTTCTAACGTTAAATGAAGAGCGCCAACAATGACAAAGTAAGTTTTTTCTTCACCTGATTCTAAAAACTCCTTTATTTGTTCTGTCATATTGTAATTTCGGTCGTCATTTAATGCCTTGAGATAAGCCTCTGCCTCTGGGTCACTCTCTTCGCCTTCAACGATTAACATATCTAATAATGCTTCTTTGTCACCTTGACTGTAAAGGTCCAACATTTTGTTTAATTCTTCTTCATACTGATCTTGGGCCGCCAACGTTTCTTCTAACATCTCGACTTGATAATCATCCGATATCCCAGCAAAAACACCTAGCTGATCCTCAACTGTCTCTAATGCAATGACTTCTTTTTCATCTTCTTCAGCTTTATTTAAAAAGTGCATATCAACGCCATCTGTGTACCCTAGTTCTTGAATTCTCATTTGTTCTAAAAGATTTGTTACCAACCAAGGCTTAAATTGATTTAACATATCCATAGTATATAAAGACCCTTGAAAGCTATCCTCTATTTGTTCATATGTTTCCTGTGAAACATGGTCTTTTAATGTCGTCCCATCAGAGTATTGACCTAGTTCAGTCATAATGCTCATCATTTCACCCATATTAACATTATTCATATCAATTTCAGGCACCACGACATCTGATTCTTCGTAAGCCTGTTCAACGTGTTCTGACATTGGGAAAAAGTTATCAGGTGCAATGTGAATCGTGCCTAACATATACACCTTTGTTGGCCCTTCTTCTACCTTCCAAAGAAAACCTTCTGGACGATCCCCTGTTACTTCCTCGTCTTCCTCTTCTGCTATGCCTTCATCAATTTCTTCTCCTTCGCTGTCAACCTCTTCAGTTACCTCTTCTTCCGATTCTACATTCTCTTGTTCTTCTGGTTCTGTGTCAGTACAACCTGCGATTACTAAGATTCCTAATAATAAAATTAGCCAAATCAATTTTTTCATAATTTTCACCGTCCTCTTTTCCAAATACTTACTATCATCTTACCCATAATTAAACTTTTTTTCTATAATTATTTCAAAATAAAGATATCAACTAACTGATGTGTTAATATACTTGTATTAATAATCTATTAACTGAGAGTGTGAGGTACATGAGTATTGAAAAAAAGCCTAGTAAACTGGCTCAATCATTAATACTAACACCAATTAGACAGTTCATAGAATCCCGTCTGATATTGTCATCGAGCGTAATGACACTGTGGGTCTTAAACCTCCCTATGTCATCATTGCGAATCACGTCAATAACTGGGACCCTCTATTTCTTAACTGTTATATAGATGAACCTGTTTGTTACATAGCTGGTGAACCTTTATTTAGACACCCATTACTTAAACACGTACTTAATTATGATACTTAACGATCACTGGCTTAGACATTGTGTTAACGCCTCTTGGAACTTTTGGTGCCAACCTTGCACAGTTATTAGTTGGGTTTCATTTTCTAATTGGTAGTTTATATGCAGTGGTTTTTCGACTCATTTTAAATAAAGTTCAGCAAGCTGGTTTGAAACTAGAACATAGCCCTAATAACTTCTTGTTACAACGAATTGCAGGTTTTTCATTTGATTATATGATCACAGCATCCATCGCGGCAATTTCTATATACGCACTACGAGAATATATAGTTCCTGTATTACTAATCACAACGGTCGGTGGCCTACTTACGGTCTTGTACCTTGTTTGGATTGTACCGAGGATTTTTCCAAACGCTGCTCTTCCAAATACACTAGGATTTTTCGGCATGCAAACAGGGACGATTTCAACTGGAATGGCACTTGTCAAAGCCGTTGATCCTCATTTCAAGACAAATACAGCCGACAATTTAGTGATGGGGAGCGGAACGGCTTTATTATTCGGTTTTCCGTTGTTAATTTTACTTAATATCCCTGTTGTAGGTTACGTTCAGGACACACCAATGCTTTACTTTTATACGTTAGTTGGGTTCGTTCTGTACTTACTATTATTAGTTGGAGCCCTCTTATTTAGAACTAGAAACATAAATGTAGCCCGAAGCGAGTAAATCGCTCGGGCTTTTTTTATAATGCCTTAACCATGCCTCCGTCGACAACTAGTGACTGTCCTGTTAAATATGTGTTTGCTTCGGACCCTAGAAAAACGGCAACTTTCGCAAACTCTTCTGGCGTGCCATAACGTCCCATCGGAATGGATGCTTTAGCCTGTTTTTCAACGTCTTCAACCGACACACCTAGCGCACTAGCTCTCGCCTCATCGAGCTCTGCCAAACGGTCTGTCCCAATTCGACCTGGCCCTAACGTATTAATGAGGATGTTATGTTCTCCAAATTCTTGTGACAAGCCTTTTGCTAGGCCCACAATCCCCGATCTAAACGTATTTGAAAGTAATAAATTATTGATTGTTTGCTTGATTGAAGATGATGCGAAATTAACGATTCTGCCAGATTGTTGCTTTTTCATATAAGGTAATACTTCTCTGATCGTTCGGATAAAGCTTAACAAGTTTAGCTCAAAAGCCTCCTGCCAATCTTGGTCATCGAACTTTTCAAAAGTGCCTGCTGGAGGCCCACCTGCATTATTGATAAGCACATCGACTCTCCCTGTTTGATCGACCACCTTCTTGAACAACGCTTTAATGTCTTCAGATTTGGTAATGTCACATACTTGATAAAAAACTTGAGCTTGTCCACTTTTCGACTGAATGTCATCTACAGCGTTTTTCAGCTCATTTTCACTACGACTCGAGATAAAAACTGTCGCTCCTTCTTTCGCGTACTCTAAAGCTGTTGCCTTTCCTAACCCTTTACTAGCCGCCATAACAACAACCGTTTTTCCTTTCAGTCCTAAATCCATCGCAATCCCTCCTAAATGACACTATAGTTCAGATTCGACAGATATAGATATTATCCTGCTAAAGAGGTTGTCTAGTATTCAGGAAAATCTTCTAGTAAACCTTTAAAATTGTCTAGTAAAACTTTAACCTAATAATAGCGAGCACCCTTTCAGAAAAATAACCCGCCAATGCTTTACATTGACGGGTCACCCATACAGCTTATTTTAGTATTTCGAACTTCCCAACGAGCGGTAGTGGCTTTTTCTCTCCTTTGGCAGCATTGATAATTCCAATAATCCAAAGTATAAATACAAACAAGTTACCTAATGGAAGCACTAACAACCAACCGATAATAGGCACAACCGTTCCGACAGTATTAATAATAATTGCCGTTAACAATAAAATTAGGCCTTGGTTGGCATGATACATCGCAAACTTGGAATCCTTCGCTGCTAATAAAGGGATAAAAAAGATAAAGTAGGCAACAATCCCCATTCCTTTATTGTCCTCAGCATCTTTGTCCGCATCTACCTCCTCGATGGTTTCCTTTACTTCTTCCTCGCTCATATAATCCCCTCCCCATAATGCTACTTATTCAACCGTATGCTATTAATTGTGAGATTATGAGACTTTTTACTTAATATAAAAAGAACTTTTGCACTAATGGTGCAAAAGTTCCAATAAGTTAATTTTTATGATCTGATTTCATCGTCTGTGGTGGCTCTTCCATCCATCCGTTATTAATCATAAGCTTGGCACCTTTATGTGCGTAGGTAAAAATGTCTTGCAACGTTTTTGTGATATCCTTAACCAGATCGTTACGTTGACTAAATGCAGTTCCAAGTGAGCTCCCACCAATCGCAAATCTACAAAATAACGATACACAGTACATCATGAGTTTATCAGAGAATGGGGTTGACGTTGAACTTGTGACATTACCACCTGAGGTTTGTGGCACATGGATATTACTCTCCAATAAAATATCCGAAACCGTTTTTATAACTTGTTTAGAGATGCCTACTCCTTCTTCAAAGTATCTCTTTGTATCTTTTTTACTAGCGACTTGAGAAAAGCCTAAAATTAACATCATTCCAATAACATTGGATTCTATTGTGTGAAATAAATGAGCCACTTCTACTGTATTTAATGGGCGTTTCTCTTTCATTGGGTTGAATCCACTTAAATAACTTGTGTCTTGGACAAACTCAACGGACTTTGGTATTTGAGTATAAGGCGAACGTGGCAAAAGACCCTTTTCAATTAAATACGTCGTACATCTCTCATAAGTTATTTGAGTAATGGACGTTAATTCTTGGAATAACTGCATGACATCCTGTCTATAAGCCATGTTTAAATTTAATGTATGCATTCCCATACTAATTTCCTTAAGTAAGCGCACAAACATAATGTCAAAACCATTGTCGTAAAGCTTGGGCGCACTAGGATAAACATCATCTTCAGTAAAACCAACTGGAATTGCAGCCCCTTCTGCCATAAATATGTCTTTTATCTTCTGTTCATAAGGGGATATTTGTTCATATAAGTCCACCATTATCTCTTTTGATTGATGATCGTCCGCATGTTCTATAAAATATTCCAACATTCTCAAAGTCATAGTCTTCTGCTGGTACGTTACCCATAAAACACCGATCTCAGATGATGATAATTTAGCTTGATCTGCCATATAGTTACCCCCGTTTCTTCTAATCCATAGTTTTTCAATAGGAGTAAATTTTATACAAAAAAATAGCCCTGCTTAACGCAGAGCTATTGGTATTATTCATCATCTACTGGGTAAACCCCGTTTTCATCATGAACTTCTTTACCAGAGATCGGAGGATTGAAGACACATACAAGGCGCATGTCTTCACTACCACCGCGTAATAGGTGTTCGTCATGCTCGTCTAACGCATATAACGTACCTGGGGTAATTTTATAAACCTTACCATCTTTTAAAGTTTCCACTTCACCGTCTCCTTCTATACAGTAAACAGCTTCTAAGTGGTTTTGATACCAGATATGAGTTTCTGTACCAGCTTTAATGACTGTGTCATGAACTGAATACCCCATGTTATCTTTCTTAAGGATTAGACGACGGCTAACCCAATTACCATTCTCAGCTTGAACGTCTTGTTCAGTTCCGATAATATCATCTAGTTTTACGACTTTCATTGGTTTCTCCCCTTCGATTCTTAGTTAGTTACTGGTTCTTTTACAACTACTTTGACGCTTTCTTCAATGATTTCTAACCCTTTTCTTAACGCATCCTCATCAATGTTTACAGCTGGGAATAACTTAAATACTTCTCCGTCCATTCCTGCTGTTTCCATCACGAGACCACGCTCAAATGCTTCAGAAGTTACACGATCCGCTACTTCTCCACTTTCACATTCAATACCAACCATTAAGCCACGGCCTTTTACTTTACCGTTTAGCTCTGGGTATTCTTCAACAATTTTATTTAAATAATCAAGCGTGATTTTAGATTTTTCTTGGATTGACTCTTCAAAGCTAGAATCTTTCCAATAGTCTAATGCCGCTGACGCTGTAACAAACGCATGGTTGTTACCACGGAATGTTCCGTTATGCTCACCAGGATTCCAGATATCTAAATCCGGGTGGAATAGTGTTACAGCAAACGGTACACCATAACCACTTAGTGATTTCGATAAGCAAATGATATCTGGTTTGATTCCAGCTTTCTCAAAGCTAAAGAAGGTACCAGTACGACCAATCCCTGCTTGTATATCATCTACAATAAGTAAAATATCATGTTTGTCACATAGTTCTTCAACTTTCTTTAACCAGTCAAAGCGAGCAGCATTAATACCACCTTCACCTTGAACTGTCTCTACGATCATCGCTGCTGGTAGATCTACACCACTACCGTCATCTTCAAGATAGCGCTCTAGATAATCAATTGAATCTCTCTCATCAACGAATTGATCATAAGGCATAGTCACCGTGTGGTTTAAAGGAACTCCTGCTCCTTTACGTTTAGACGCATTACCTGTTACGGATAATGAACCAATCGTCATACCATGGAAGCCTCTTGTAAAGCTAATAATGTCTGTACGACCTGTCACTTTACGTGCTAGCTTCAATGCACTCTCTACTGCGTTTGTTCCTGTAGGTCCAGGGAACATCATTTTATAGTTAAGGTTACGTGGTTTTAAAATCACTTCATTGAACTTTTCGATAAACTCTGCTTTTGCAGTTGTCGCTTTGTCTAATGAGTGTGTAATACCATCGTCCATAATATATTGAATTAATTTCTTTTTCATGTTCTCATCATTATGTCCATAGTTTAGAGCTCCGGCACCAGAGAAAAAGTCAATATACTCTTTCCCATCTTCATCAAATAACTGATGCCCTTTTGCTTTTGTGAATACCGTTGGGAAATCACGGCAATAACTGCGTACCTCGGATTCTAGTTTTTCAAAGATTTCCATATTTGTCTTAGACATTCTTTTCCTCCTTAAAATTTATAACTTAACCATCATATAAGCTGAATTACTTTTTAACAGGTCCAATTCTGAATCGTAGCTCCTCTTCATGCTCATCTGATGGAAAGAGATCTTGAGAAAATAATTCTGAAACATCGCATTTTGTATTGTTTTTATCTGCAAATCCTTTAAATAGAGCTTCTGAAGCTTTATTAGAAGGTGTTACAGTCGCTTCTAAGAATTTAACATCTTTACATACATCGCGATCAAAAATCTCTTGAAGCATACGTGAAGCAATACCTTTACCACGCTGCGATGAATCAACGCCTACTTGCCAAATAAATAATACATCTTGTTTTTCTGGAGGTATAAACGCTGTTACAAACCCCACGACTTTCCCTTCTTCTTTTGCGACTACACAAGTCTCAGCAAAGTATTCACACATCATAATGTATTTGTAAGCTGAATTCTGATCTAACGTTGAGTTGCTTACTAAATCCCACATTCCCGCTCCATCTTCCAGAGTCGGTTCTTCTAGAGTAACAGTATCTAACGGTTTTAAAGTTGCTGTTGCGTTTTGATTACTGATAAGTAAGTTCTCCTTTCACAAACGTTTTTTAAACTTACATTTATTTATAATAAGGGGGGCGAAATTTTTTCTCAATTCAGTTAAAACGTAATTATTCATCATTGATATGTATAAAGAGTGGAAAAACATGGCTTAGTATAAGGGTCCTTAAAAATACTTATGAATTATTAAGTTTTCTCTTAAATATTAAAAATTTACTTTAGAATGTAAATTTATTACATTCTAAGAACGCTCGTTCGACAGAATACAACTAAGAAAACGGTAAGTGGGAAAAATTATAGGACATCAGAAAATGTTTATGAGACATTTGGGCCAAAGATAAGGAATCGAATTTTGTCGAAAATGGGTATCCGAATTAATTTATGAGACATTCCAGTGAAAAAATGAGACATTCCTCCTAAAAACAACCCCACCACGACAAAGTGGCAGGGTTTCACCATCATATTTTAGACCAATGCCTAGGATCGACACTTGTATCAGCGAACTCAAGCGACGTTCTGTAGGGAACAAAATTGACGTAACGATTAACGGCGTAGAGCTGGTCAGGACTAAATAAAAATAAGCCCAACGCTTCATCGAACACGTAACGGTCCAGGTCTTTTGCTCGCTCTAAAAATTTATCCGCAACGGTTTCCCTTTCGAACAATTGGTAAAGCTCATTGAACTTTGGTATCTCAGGTCCGACGCGATAAGCACCATCTACCCCAAACAATTCTCGATGGTAGAAAGCAGGTGTCCCTTCAAAAAATAACGTTCCAATGTTGATGATGAATAAATCATATTGAGGGTTTAACTTTTTCTCTGCTAAAATATGTCGCCATTTTGACTGTTGATTATTTAGTATGATATCTGCATTAACGTTGATTCCTAATGTTTTTTGTAATTGAGTCATTAGTAAATAACCAATGTCAGTCAGGTTCTCAAATACGGCTATATGATATGTTGAACTCATATTCCAACCAGATTGCCTTAAATATTGCCTAGCAAGTAAAGAGTTATATTCATAAGATTTAAGTCCTTCAGGAAAATCAAATTGCCCAAGGTGGCGTTAATGCAGGCACCTTATTTCCATAACCTAATAACCCTTTGTGAATCAGTTCATTCCGATCTATCGCATAATTTAGTGCTAACCTTAAATTTTGATCACGGTTAATCGATTTGTAGCGGTTAAATATACCTGTTATATAGTGATTCGGATATAGAAACATTAAAATGGCTAAAAGATCAAGTTGATGTCCATGGCATGAAAATAAGCGAGGCTGTGCGATTACTTGAGGATAAGACAATAAGTCAAGAAAACACAAACAAATCCAATAATTATGAGACTATTGCTGAACAACTGTATTATGAATTAATGAACTATAATACTTCAAAGGCGAATGCCACTATAGATTTCGCGTTCTCGTTATATAGATTTGAAGATGTCTTCCACTCCATTTTAGTGCCAGTTCTTTATCGGGTTGGGGATGAATGGGAAAACAACCAAATCTCTGTTGCACAAGAACACTTTGCTTCTCAACTCATTATGCAACGGTGCACACAATTCCTGAGGGTGTTACCTGTAAATGAAGAGTCACCTAAAGCTGTCGCACTTTGCCCGGAAGGAGAATTGCATCAAATTGGCCTCTTACTCTTTTCTTTATTTTTAAGGAATAAAGGAATGGAGGTTATTTATCTAGGTGCGAATACACCTTTAAAAGGACTAGATGAAATTGTTTACTCCAATGATGTCACACTTGTTGCTATTTCTTTTTCCCATCCAAAGCATAAGTTACTTTTAGAAAAATGCGTAGATAACTTAACAGCCCAACATTCGGACTTAGAAGTTATAGTAGGTGGTCGAGGAGCAGATTATCTAGAGAATCGTTCAACTATAACAAATCTAAACCAAAAAGATTGGGATGAGTGGTATCAATCATTTATTCAAAACCATAAATAAAAAACACCTTCAACAACCATGTGCGGTGTGGCGTTGAAGGTGTTTTCTAAAGTTAGAAGGTATACCTTTTAACTTAAACGGGCCGTGCGCTTTTCCTGTCATGTTTACACTTTTACTAACTGCCTCATCGTGCCTTCTTTTTCGTATTGGCCATGCCAAGAGAATGCCTTCTCTAGATCATGTGGTGTATGACCTCCACCCTTTTGAAGAGCTGAGTGATAGTAGTCCATCAATTGCTCACGATACATTGGATGGGCACAATTATTTATAATAAGCTCTACACGTTGTCTTGGCGCTAGTCCACGTAAATCTGCGTATCCTTGTTCAGTGACAAGTACATCAACATCGTGTTCGGTGTGGTCAACGTGAGAAACAAATGGGACAATGCTAGAGATATCCCCATCTTTGGCAATTGACTTCGTTACAAATATAGCTAATCGGGCATTTCGAGCAAAATCTCCTGACCCGCCAATACCATTCATCATGTGTGTTCCACGTACGTGTGTGGAATTAACGTTTCCGTAAATATCCATTTCAAGGGCTGTATTAATTGATATTAATCCCAAGCGTCTAATAATTTCTGGATGATTAGAAATTTCTTGTGGTCTTAAAATCAAACGATCTTTGTATCGTTTAAAGTTCCCAAAAACTTCGTTCATTTTCGGTTCTGATAACGTAATTGAGCAGCAAGATGCGAAATCTACTTTTCCAGCATCAATCAAGTCAAATACAGCATCTTGAAGCACTTCTGAATACACTTTTAAGTTTTCAAAATCCGATTCTAACAACCCGTGAAAGACTGCGTTGGCAACAGAGCCAATACCCGATTGTAACGGTGCCAAACTCTTCGTTAAGCGCCCTTGATCAACCTCACTCTTTAAAAAGTCTATTAAATGATTCGCCATCACCTTCGTCTCCTCATCAGGAGGAACGATGTTAGACGGTGAATCCGGTTGATTAGTAAAAATAATCCCTTTAATCTTATTTAAATCTACTGGTATACCTTTATTCCCAATAGCATCATCAGGTTTTGTCAAAGGAATCGGCTGACGCTCACCTTGTTTTCCAGGAGAGTATAAGTCATGCACTCCTTTTAGTTCTTCAGATTGTGCTAGATTAATCTCAACAATTATTTCATTTGCATTTTCAGCAAAGATTAATGAATTTCCAACAGAAGTCGTTGGGATAATCATACCATCCTCAGTTATACCGATAGATTCGATCACGGCTACATCAATTTGTTCCATCGTATTTGCTCTTAACATTTCAGATGTATGAGATAGATGTTGATCAACGAAGTGAAATTCACCTTCGTTCATTTTCTTTCTCATCGTTGGATCAGCCTGAAAAGGTAAGCGCTTACGTAAAATACCTGCTTCTGCAAAAATTTTATCAACATCAGAGCCTAAAGAAGCTCCTGTAAATACATCTACTTTAAAAGAAGGTTCGTTCTTGGCACGCTCAACAAGTGCAAATGGAAGGGCTTTCACATCACCTGCACGAGTAAATCCACTTAAACCTAATGTCATTCCATCTTGAATCCAAGACGCAGCAACATCTGCTGAAACAACACGATCTTTTAAACCATTATGTTCTATACGTGAATATGCTTGTTCCATGGATACTCCGCCTTTCTTTTTTCTGACTATATTGACATTTTAACTTATGAAACAGCGGAGTGATGGTCATCTGAATACAATTCTATTTATTTTGGATGAACCAGCAAATTCAAGTATGAAGCAGCAGAAATTAAAACCCTAATAACTTTCTAAAGTAGCTTGAATGGGTTTGACTCACCGGAACATCCGATCCATCCGTCATCTTTAAGACAAATGTTGAGTGTGTATCAGGGTGAATTTCCTTGATGTGATTAATGTTAATAATGAAAGATCGATGACAGCGGATAAATCGATCTCTTGGTAAAAAGTAATCAAATTCATTTAACGTGTATTTATGCGTACCAGTCGTATGATCACTGATGACGTAAGTATTTCTATTCTTAGCCTCTATGTAATTAATCTCAGATAAAGGCGTGGGGATCCACTTATCCTCGTGTTTGATGGTCACCACTGACATAGCATTTGTTAAAGTAGGAAAAATTGCCGTCACACAACCAGCGACTTCTCCATTGACTTCGTAAGGAACGGCCATCCCATAATAAGGCACACCAAAAACGTCCCGGTCAATGTACTCTGAGACTTTCTGTTTTGTGTTTAATGCTTTATATGCGATCGTTCCTGAAACAACTGGATCTCCAGGTTTGATTTTTAAGTTAATTCGTTTACTTGGTCTGTAATAAACGTAATTCTTCTTGTTAGATAATGCGATTGATGTTTCATCCGAGAACAATTCACTTATTAGATCTATAAGCGTTTCAGCACTCATGTCCAGCTTCATACGATTCACCAAATCCTTCATTGAAGTTTACATCATACTATCTATTAATAAATAAACACCTGCAAATATTAATATCAGATAAGTAAAAACTCTGAACGTATTTTGACTAATTAGCGTAAACAACTTCTGTCCAAATAATAGCCCAATCAGTACAAGCGGTATAGCTAAAGCACTTGAAATCCATACCGTTTGACTTGTCCCTGCAAACACAATTTGAGTTATTAAACTTACAAAATAGATATACAAATAAAAGGCTAATGTCGTTCCTCTAAGCTTAGCCTTTTGTGTATCAGTACCCGAAAAATAAAGTAATAACGGTGGCCCTGGCATCCCAATACTAGTTGTCATCGATCCTGAAAACCACCCTACTATTATGTCCCTTCTTTTAGAATTCCTTATCCGATATTGCATTATTAATAAAACCGTTAAAATAAGAATCACAAGACTGATCAACAGCTTCAAGTTTTGAATGTTAAACAATAAAAAGATTATAATACCAACTGGTAACCCGACCGAACTACCAATAATAAACCTTTTCATAACCCCTAGATCAATGTCTTTTTTAATGCTCGATAACAATGTAATAGAAATTATTAAAGATAACACTAAATTGATTTGAATAGCATCAGCTGGTTCAAATAGTAATAACAAAAACGGTGTAGCTAATATAGAAAATCCAAAACCTGTGCTTGTTTGAAGCACAGATGCAACTACAATAATGGTGATAAACAAAATGATGTCCATACATAACCTACTTCCAAAACCTTAATTCTTCAATAATATTAACATAAGGCTAGCTTCGCAGACATGACCTAAACTACAACGTGTTAAATATAAGAGTTCTTCTTCTTTAATAAATTTTGAATCCCTTGCGCTATTACGTTAAATGTAAAGATTGTAAATGTCATCGCAAATGCGGTCCAAAATGGAATCCAAATTGGAAAGTAATCTGTACGTATCAGCACCAAATGACAGTGAGCTAGTTCAAAATATTGAAGATTATTTTGAACGCATTTGGCAGAACCAGGATGCTCAGTATACAGTCGATTACGATGAATATTCAGGGGCATTGACTACTGCTAAGCGTGCATTATACTACGTACAAAAAATTACACTATTTACAACTTACTAACTATCACAAATAGGGACTGTTGCCTCATTCAGTCCCTGTTTTAATTTTACTGTGCCGTATAACCACCGTCTATAACAGTTGCTTGACCTGTGATACCTTTAGCTTGATCACTTGCGAGAAACATAATATAATCAGCTATTTCTTGCACATCAAGTAGACGTTTTTGTGGAATCAATGGATAAATTACTTCTTCTAAAACAGATTCTAACGACACGTGACGTGATTTGGCCAAATCCTCAAGCTGGTTTCTGACCAATGGCGTATCAACGTAACCTGGACATATAGCATTAACTGTCACACCATGGTCAGCACCTTCTAAGGCCGCTACTTTAGTTAAGCCGATAACACCATGTTTTGCACTATTATAAGCTGCCTTACCCGCAAACCCTACTAACCCATTAATGGATGCCATATTAATAATTCGCCCACTCCCCTGTTCTTTCATAATAGGAAAAGCATGCTTTGTCGCAATAAATGGTGCCACTAGCATAATTTTCGTCATAAGTTCGAACTTCTTAGTTGGAAACTCCTCAATTGGTGATATATGCTGAAGCCCGGCATTATTAATTAATACATCTAGACGACCATATTTTTCAACAGTTAATTTAATGGCTTCCTTTATATCACCTTCCTCAGTCACTTCACAGCGAACCGTCATTCCCTCAACCTGATGTGACACCAACCACTTGTCTACATTTTTCAAATTTCCCTCGTTTATATCTGTAAATACAACCTTGTTCCCCTTTTTCGCAAACTCTTCTCCGACCTTTTTACCAATTCCACTCGCTGCACCCGTAATTAAGACAATTTTATTTTCAATCACACTTCTTCCTCCCCACTATCTGTTAAATCTATCATACACCGATGATGCTTAAACGTCCTAATTTGACACTACTCAACAAAACTAGTACGAGACATCATACTTTATTTGACAGGATTTTCATTTCGAAGTGGATATAATAGTCAAAACGGTGAAATAGGAGTAAAGATTATGGAGAAAACTGTAAATATTTATCCCGTTAGCAATTTGGACAAACGAGATCACGAACGTCTATACTTCTATCATTTTATCGGAGGAAACTCTAGTGAAACAGATAGTTTAGTCGAGCAACTTCGTGATCTCAGAGAACAGAATAATTTACTAATCGGTGTTTTCCGCTTCCCCTTCCGCTTTGAAGGTAAAAAGCGTTGGCAAACCGCTACAAAACAGTATTTTTTAATGAAGGAATGGTGCAATGCGGTCATTTATTTTCAGAGTGACGATCTAATGGAGCTCATCGACCAAGACACAACTATTCGTGATGCTCAAAATACGTTTAAATCAATTGAAGATGACAGTATTCAATCTATTAAGAAACTCATTAATGAAACAGGTGAAATGAATATTGACTACCATGACCTTGAGAATTTCACCTCAAACTTTAAAGGACCTCTATTCTCTCATACAGTTGAAGGTGAATCATTCGATACACCTTTAAAATACTTAATTGAAAAGCCTTACTTACCACATGATTTTACTGATGGGGAACAGTTAATGATTAATATTGGCTATACCCAAGATGTTAATATGGAGTCCTTCCGTCAAATTAATCTAAGACTGCACGATTTGTTTTCTAAAGCTGACCTCTTTAAAATTGGTTCTTACTTTATTAACGAACCTGGCGAAAGGTTCAAGATTACTTTAATTGTGAACGGGCTTAAAGATCCTGTTAACGTTCCTACAGACCATAAACAAGATTCAAAGTATCATGACCTCTTAACCAAATGGAAAAGAGGTATTGAGAAAGGCAAGAGACGTTTTAATTTTATAAAGAATTAAATCATGTTGAAGCTTTTTCACTTGGACGAAAAAGTTCTATCTTTATTTGCATCAAAATAATAAGCATTCCAGACTTCTTGGTAGTTGGCATCCCCTGCAACATAGATATCGACCCTATTGTTCAATTTATTGACCCCCTTTCTAAAAATATCGACCACGAATTTTGTCGACGCGGTAAAAAAGTCCATTTTATCGACCCTTGAAGTCGTTTTATCGACCTTTACTAAATGAAAACACCCGCCTCGGCGGGTGTTTGACATCAAATTTAAACAACACGAAGGCTCATTTCAAGTGCAGGTTCTATTCAAACAGGTCATTAACCTTCGTAATGACCGTTTCAATATCTTCTTTTGTTACATCAAAATTGGTTACTAATCGAACCGAATGGGTGCCATAAGACCCAGTTCGTACCCCGACCTCTTCTAATTTTTCTATGAATTGTTCGCTTGTCAGTCCTAATCCTTCTACATTTACCAACACCATGTTCGTCTCGACGTCGCTTTCAATTTCGATTCCTTGAATGTTTCCAAGACCTTCTGACAAACGTTTGGCATTGCCATGATCTTCTTGGAGTCGCTCTACCATCTGAGTTAGTGCTACAATCCCTGGAGCTGCAATAATACCTGATTGCCGTAACCCACCACCAAGGCGTTTTCTCCACTTTCTAGCCTTTTTAATAAACTCCTTAGGTCCAGCCAAAATTGAACCCACAGGAGCTCCTAAGCCTTTCGACAAGCAAAACTGCACAGTATCCACTTGTTCAGCAATTTTATGTACAGGCTCTCCCATTGCAACAGCTGCATTAAAAATCCTAGCACCATCTAAATGAACAGGTATATTGTATTGATCAGCCACGTTCTTAATAGCTTTCATATTATCTAATGGCACCACTGTTCCGCCTGCTTTATTGTGCGTATTCTCAAGGCAAATAAGACCTGTTTCAGGAAAATGGATATCATCTGGACGAATCGCCGCTTCAACACGTTTAGGATCCATAGCCCCACGATGACCTTCAATTGTTTTAGGCTGAATCCCAGCTAATGCTGACATCGCTGCTCCTTCATAAACAAAGATGTGAGCATTCGACTCCATAATTACTTCATCTGCTGGCTTACAGTGGGTTAAAACAGCTATTTGATTCCCCTGTGTACCACTTGTAACAAACAATGCTGCTTCTTTCCCTAACTTTTCTGCAGCTAGCTCTTCTAATTTATTGACTGTTGGATCCTCTTCATAAACGTCATCCCCGACCTCTGCATGATAAGCCGCTTCTCTCATATCCTGCGTTGGCTTTGTAACCGTATCACTTCTTAAATCAATCATGTTAGTTCCTCCTACCTTTTTGATTCATTTTAATACAGTTGAATTTTTATTCAAACAAAAAATATTTATTTGTATTAAAAACACTTACAATGGAAAAATAAACCTAAGGAGTGATACAAAAATGAGCGAACAAACTGGCCACAACCATTTCTCAAATTTAACGGCAAATGAAGTCTCTAATCTATGGTCTTCTTACTTAAAGAATTCAATGGAGCAAAGACTATTTGAATACTTTTATGAATCTTGTGAGGATGAACAAATTAAAGCAATGGCCAAAAAGATTTTGGACCATGCTAAGTTAAGTCTTGAAGAACTTGCTGTTATTTTTAATAAAGATAACTTGACCACGCCTCACGCCTTTACAGAACAAGATGTAACGCCAGATGCTCATAAAGTGTTCTCAGATACCTTTATTTTATACTTTTGCCATGATATTACCATGCTGTCTCTGAGCACTTACCCAAGTGCGCTATCAGATTGTTCAAGACCAGATGTTAGGGATTTCTTTCAGAAAAGAATTGAGATGTCTATGAGTATGCAAAATGATGTTATTAATTTGATGCTAGAGAAGGGTGTCTACTTAAAGCCAGCACAACTAGAGATGGAAAATGAAGTAGACTTCGTTCAAAGCAAGAAATACTTGAGTGGTTTTTTTACTGGTTCAAGACCTGTAAATGCTCTTGAAATAGCAAACCTGACACGTATTTTACATAGAGCCCAGTTCTCGAAAATGGTATTTGTCACGCTTCACAAGCTTGCAAATAAAGTTGAACTAAAAGAGCACTTCTCTCAAGGTCGAAACGGTATTGAATCCGTCTTGGAGTCGTTATCAGAGGTTCTAGAAAAAGAAAACATTCCATTATCGGCATCAAGTGATTTTAAGATCTCGCCAGTTGAAATGTCTCCTTTCTCTGACAAGTTGATGTTGTTCTTTGTGAACACTTGTCTTGGAATGTTTTGTTTTCAAATGGTAGCTCAAGCTCTGAATTCAACTCTTAGGTCAGATATCGTTATGAAATTAACTAAAATATCGACGAAAATGAGAAAATATTATTCTGAAGGCCTTGTCATCGCGATTAAAGAAGGATGGTTTGAACAACCACCGAATCCTGTTGACCATAAAGTGTGACACGCCGAGCGCATATTAACATAAAATAAACAAAAAGCATTGGGCGTGTTATGATGAGTGAATTTAATCCGAGCAAGTTATCCGTAGAGTATCGAGATCAGGTTACTGATATTAGCCCAATTGTTGCACGTCGCCATACGTTGACTCATTCAGATGAGACTGGTGACTTATTTCTAACAGCTGGGCTTCAATTTGCTTATGACTTAATTAATGACATGCGGGATGAAGTGATTGGTGAATGGATTCAAATTGGTGATGATTTAGTTTATCACGCACATGTATTTGTAGGGGGTTTATTCGATGAGTCAACAGCAGCTATTCGTAATGAAATATTCCGAAGAGAGCTTCCTCTAGCACTAACTGCTATACGCTATGGAGAAGAACCATTTTTTCAAGCTCACCCAGACCTGGATCAAGTACCAATCATCATTCACTTCAATTCTAGTTATCCCCAATTTCATGTGGTTGAAAGCTGGGGGACTTTTTCTGATTATAAGTATGCAGGCGCTTGTTAATCTACCAAACGTTTTTTAATAGGATACTGAGTTTAATTCGCATACATGACTAAGACAAGAATAAACTTTAGTAACAATAATTTAGGGGTATTCTATGAAAATACTAAGGCTTGGTCACGCGATGTATCAATTGTCTAGTGAAAGTGGCAAGAATTATCTAATCGATCCGTTTGTGGAAATGAATCCAGGTTTTCCGCCATTAATGGATTCAGAGGAATTTTATCAAAAAGTTGATGCAATCTTCTTAACTCATGGGCATTTCGATCATACAAGTGGTCTATCAAAATTCGTTGAGCACCATTCAAATGTTATGATTGTCGCTCAGTATGAACTAGCTCTGATTCTATTACAACAGGGATTTGAAAATGTAATTCCGATTAATTTTGGAGGTACCGTTTCTTTAGAGGATGTTAAAGTAACCATGGTGCAAGCCGTACATACGTCATCGTATAAGGAAACCCAATCATCACCTATGTATGCAGGAGAATCGGCTGGTTATATTTTTGATTTTGAAGATGATTATACTCTTTATCATTCAGGCGACACGGCGCTTATGTCTGATATGAAAATTATTCAAGATGTATATGAGCCTGACATTGCTATATTATCCTCTTCTTGCCATTTTACCATGGGGCCTAAAGAAGCTGCTTATGCAGTTAAGAACTTACTAAAAGTTAAATATGTCATTCCAAGTCACACCTTCCCGTCAGAAGAATCAGCAACTTCTAGGGAAACACTTCACACCCTATTAGAACAGTTCCCTGTTGTTGAAAATATGATCGCCAAAGACCATGAACTTGAATTGTTATTAGAGAAATACCCAAATACTGAGGTTTGTATCATCGGGTATGGTGAGGAAAGGTCTTTTGTTAAAGAAAAACATCATAAATAATAAAACGTTTTAGTCTCCTTCTAAAAGGTTATGGTAATAATACAAGCCATAATTAGGAGGGATTAAAATGAACTTAATGCGTGCAAAAGAAATTAAAGAGGATCCCAATATGAAAAACGTTGTTTATAATGATGAGTACGTTTATATTGATGATGTCGATGATAATCATCAAAAAGCAACAGTTCATTATTTAAAACGTGATGGCGAAGCATTTGAAGTTGATGTGACAGAGTTAAAAGAGGAATAGATGGTTTAGGTGTAGCCCCCAAAGGCCTTTCAATTGGGGGCTTTTTATATGCTTAGAGGTCTGAACCAAAAATGGCCACGCTTTGTTGATCAAGTACAAAAGCATCATCTTCCCATGCTAACTGATTAAGAACATAACCAAACGAATCGGCGTTATATTGCCCTGCGATTCGTTGGTAAGCTAATAACTCATATACGCCATTTGAATCAAAGTCTACTGGATATAGACCACTTAATGGATTTACCCACCCACTTATTGGACTAATAAGGGTGCCATCTGCATTATAAATATCATCCAAATAGTCTTGATCGCGACTTACCGAGATATCAATGATGTACTGTTGCTGATTGCTCTCACTTACCACTTGAATTTTGTAATCATCCAAATATGTCACTTGGTATTGGTATGCTTCATTATACGCATTACCATCGAATAAAAGATTTTCTTGATGGTCTAAGTAAGAGTAGATATATTCCGTCATAATTCCTCCACTACCACCCGTTGCGATGCTAATCATAATCTCACTAACACCATCTCCCGTAAAATCTCCTAAAAATAATGTAGGGTCGTATCCCTGCCCGTCACTTAAAGGTGTCATATTAAACCTTCCCGTCAGACCGTCTTGAATGACTAATGTAATGTCTTGAACAAATGGACTATCAGGTGTATGAACTCCCGTTAAATACACATTGTCCATAACCCCGTCACCTGTCACATCGCCTTGTGCAAATGCCACAACTTGCGGTTCCTGTCTATAATCAAACATAAAACCCCTCCCTTTTTACTACTTTTATATCTTATGAGCAAACGCCAATCCTGCTACTGACAAATCCCCAATTACGATTAGTTGAATAAACTAGTTAAAAAGTGGAGGTGTTTAGTTATGAATCACTATTATGAGTCACAAGACATTCCTATTCATGACATAAGTTTGAGACAACAACCATCTATACAAGAAGTGATGCAGGTATTAAGGTCTGAGCATAATAATTTGTACGCACAACTAACAAGAGGTGGAGTATCAAGGCGTTTCATCGATTATATTTTCAACTTGGCCGTACGTTACACGATAAACCAGGCCGACACAAGCCAATCAGCTCGTCAAATTTACATCCAATTCCAACGTCGCGTCCCCTGGATGAACCAATTCTTTAGAATTCACAACGTGCCACAAAATTTGGTTGACCGCGTACTCACAACAGTTATTCAAATCACTCTTGATTTAATTAGAGAAGATGATGAACCTACAACCGGTTGGTCAAACTGGGAGAACTTAGGTGGTCGATTTTGCATCACATGCTGCCTCCTCTTATTTTAAGCTGTCCAAAGGAAACGGATATATGAAATAAAAAATGATAGCCAACAGTATCGAAATTAGAATGGCATATAAGCCTTCTATAGTGAAGGTAAACGACGCTAAATAAAGCACTGTTTAAAAGAATATTCAGCCAGCCATTCCAGCCATTGTCATAGACATACATCCCCTTATGAGCAAATAACGTCTGAATCACTGTATAAAAAACCACCCATGCTGAAATGTAAATCAATTGATTTGTACGTTTATCAGGCATTCGTTGCAGAAAGATCAATAAACCAATTGGAACAATAAAGAATGTAAATGCAATGTTAATAATTGAGTGACTTAACCAGTCCGCAGTAATTCCTCTAAAAGCCCAAAGTGTGTGGTTATAATAAAGAACGTTGTATGTAAGGTTGATGACCATAAAAACAAGATGGTAGGGTACTGCTTCCTCCATTGTGTCCAATCGACAAACTTATAGGCAAACACCACCCAAACTACTAATACTAGTATTAGATACATACTCATACTCCTCGTAGGTTTTAATACCTACATCATTGACTTAAATCTCTACTTATATACGAAAAAGAGAGAACCCCATTCCTGAGATTCTCTCTTCAACATTAGTCATTCATTTTACTTAAAAAGTCACCTAACAATTCATCCAAGCCTTGGTCATTGGATTGATCCTTCTCTTCCTTCTGTGCTGTTTCTTCATGCTGTTTTTTCATCAAGTCTTCCCAATTAAACTCTTCCATATCATCATTGGGTTCAGGAATTGCTTCTAATAAACTTTCATTTTCTTCCTCCGGTACAGCTTCTTTCTGTGGTTCCTCTTGTAAATATAGAGCTTCATCTATATCCGTTGAGCTACTATTTAACGAGGCTAAAAGTGCCGTTGCTCGAACTGGATCGTTTAATAGATGATAAACAATACTACCCAATAGCGCTTCTGAATGCTCGTGCTTAATCCAATCCCTTTGACTCTTACTTAGTTTGTTAGGCAGTGGAATAGTGATGGTTTCTCGTCCTGATGTACTATGCTGACTAACACCTTCTAAGACATATTCAGCTATTTTACTAGAAAAGTTACGTCTTTCTGTTTGTTTTAAATGCTGCAGTTCCTTCAACAAATGATCAGGCGTGTCAGATGGAATCCGAAAAGAGATGGCTTGTCCTCGTTTAACTTCTGCTTGAGGCTTTCTCATAACAACACCTCACTTATTTCTTTTCGGTCTTTTTCTGTTCTTGCTCTTTCTGCTTCTCATTTCTCTTCTTGTAATCCGCTACTAACTTGTAATAAGCATTTGCCATCATCCAAATACTTTCGTTCTCATCCTCGAAGAACTCGATGTTGTACCCATCTAAGTTATTGTTTAACGTTTTTATATAATCTTTTAGTACGTTCGAACCGCCACCAACGAAGAAGCAAATCTCAGTTTGAGAGTTTTTCTGCCACGTGTTGCGCAGAAGACGATACTGCTTCTTAGCTAATTCTAGTAACGTCCGATCCGTTATGTCATGTACACTGGTGCGACTACCTTTAACCATAATGTGGTTACGGTCATTATTACGTGTAATGATCTCAACAACATCGCGCCTGCTATCTAGCTCAACCCCATGCTTTGTGAAAATCTCTTCACGAATGTTTTCTAGTGATTCAGAGACACCCAAGTTGTAACCTTGAGCTTTGTCATCATCAACTGTACGGTTCTTAATAACCGCAATATCCGTAGATAGACCACCGATGTCCTGAATTAAAATATGCTTGTCTATTAAATCTTTATTAATAACTTTTAAATCTCGATCCATGACTAGATTAATAAACGCTGCAAAGCCTTCAGGGTAGACTTTAACTTCATCGAATCTAATATTCACTTTTAGTCCTTGATATTTAGGTGTTACTAAGAATTCGACTTGGTGAACCGAACCTAGTAGCTTCGAACGATATCCCGCGTCATTACCTTCTTTCACTTCTCTTAAAGGTAAGCCTGTCCCTAATGTATAATTAGCATCGATTACCTCCTTAGACTTTGGAAATTGATTAGCTTGAACAGCATCTAACGCAATGGATGCAAACAACATCACTAACGTCTGATCCTCTTGTGACTTGCTACTTCCTGGGTCTAGTTCAGTAGAATTCGTGCTTTTTGTTGCTAAATGTCCAACACGATAAATTGCATTATTCTCTTTCAATGCGGGTGAATGGACTTTAATATGAATACCTTCTAATGGATCTTTTTCATCCAAATCTTCAATTCCGATGACAGGACGATCTTCAATATCCCTTGCAATAATATTAGGAATATTAAAGTCGTTTTCCATTTGACCAAAAATCGCTTTTACAGAATCATTACCAACATCTACAGCTGCTATTCTCGATTGACTCATTGATTCATCATCCTTTTTTCATAATTTATGTACCCTTACTTACAAAGGATATTGGAGTATAAGGATGACGACAATGAGCTTTAACAAAACGAAATAAAAACGTAATTAAAGCGAAATGACGACATTTCTTGTATACGATTTTGTATTCAATGTTTACGATACTGTAAACAAACTCAATAACAACATGTGTACTTATTTGTAAACTTGTAAACAAAATTGTTTTCAACAGTATACAGATTGCAAACTTGTAAACATTGTAATAAATTAATGGATAGTAGGTGACTCGATTCGGTTAATTTGTTCAATATCATATAATAGATTAATTTTAATTGGTCTTAAATCATCACTAATTCGGAAATCATATGCCACTTCTCCTAGGTATAAACTTTTACTCTCTAGGACCCCCTGCAATTCTATGATTTGATTATGTCGCTTTAATTTAACCATTACTCGCTCACCAATTAGAGAATCCATAATCGTATGTTGAACACTTGAGTCTAAACTATAGAAATTTTGGATTGGATTTGTATAATTTATGTTCATAAAAAAATCACCTCTTATCTTGAATTTTTAACAAGATAAGAGGTTTTTAAAAGCACATTATTTACTGTTGGTTTTCAAACGCTTCGGTCAATTGAGGTACCATTTGTTTTTTCCTTGATACGACACCCTTTAACAGGGCCACATTACCTTCTAACGAGACGTTAAACGCATCTTCTATGATGTGGCTCTCTCTTCCAATAGATAATACTGCAGTATCACTATTTAAAATATCCGTAATCATTAAAACTGAAAGGTCTAAGTTTTGTTGATCAATATTTTGCCTCATCACTTCTTCAATCTTCTTCTGGTCCTCCAGAATATCTTTAGGATCAACCACATTTAACTGCGCAATTCTAACATGCTTACCACTTAGCGTGAACTCCTTAGAGTCCAGGTTAATTAATTCTTCAACTGTTTGATCACTATAATCTGTTCCGGCTTTTAACATGGAGATGCCGTACTCTTCAACATCTACATTAGCTAGTTTAGCTAGTTCATGGATAACCTTCTTATCCTGTTCGGTAGTCGTTGGTGATTTAAGAAGTAATGTATCTGAGATAATAGCCGATAACATAAGACCAGCGATATTCTCGTCAATTTCAATATTATTTTCTAAATATAGCTTATAAATAATCGTTGCCGTACAACCAACAGGCTCTGCTCGATAGTAGAGGGGGCCGCTTGTTTCAAAGTTAGCAATACGATGGTGATCGATCACTTCAGACACCCTGACTTGGTCTATGTCAGACGCGCTTTGTTGCTTTTCATTGTGATCTACTAATATAACCTCTTCTGTTTCCTTTGAAACCTCTTCTACCGCTCTTGGCGCATCCACTTTAAAGTGCGTTAAAGCATAGTTGCTTTCTGCGTTTACCTCCCCTAATCTAACTGGTTCTACTTGCTCCCCTAACTTTTCTTTTAAATTGGCATAAGCAATAGCTGAACAAATAGAATCCGTATCTGGGTTCTTATGCCCGAATACTAACACGTTATTCATATTAACACTCCCATTAAGTCTTCTCTTATTTAATATAAGAAAACTTCATCTAGACCTTTTATGTTTCTGTCTTTAACAACTAGTAAACATTTCAAATCTATTAGTTCTCTACACATTTTAGTATAAACCATTTTAATTACCCAAGCATGTCCCCTCCCCCGTACATATAGTAAATCGTAAAAGGGAGGTGAAGCTTATTTGGTGAATAGTGGAACAAGAAATAGAAAGGGGGATTGACATGATTTATGTCATTTCATTTCTTATACTAATGGTGTTAACCGTTATTGGAACACGTTTAATAGGCTCGTCTAGCATAGTTAATAGTTTCTCTAATACTTTCAGAACTTCCTTACTTAAACTAATAAACAAACCTTGGAAAGGGCTAATTTTAGGTTTAGTAGCTACAATTATTATTCAAAACGGTGCAGTCATGATTCTGATCACTGTAGGATTCGTTGCAGCTCGGTTTATCAGGTTTCCTCAATCTATAGGGATTATTTTGGGTATCAATATAGGTTCGTCTATTTCAATAGATGTTTTCTCTATTAACCCTAGTCATGTCACCGTTCTGCTAATATTTGTTGGTACGCTCCTTTGCTTCATAAAGTTTAAAAAAGTCCTGAGTGTGGGCTACTCCTTTATGGGCGTATTTATGGTTATAAGCTCCTTATGGCTCATGGACTTATTAGCCATAGGCGTGAGAGAGGCTACTTTCTTCCATAATCCACTAGACGAGTCAAGCATTAACGCTCTGTTAACAGGGATCGTTCACACTTTATTAGGTCAATCAAACTCTACTATACACGACCTTACATTATTGATAATGAGCGGAGATATTGAAAGAGGAATACCTTTAATCGCTGGAGCAAACATTGGCATAGCTGTTACGTCAGTGATTGCTTCGTTGGCAACTATGAGAGAAGCACGTTTAACGGCTTACGCTTATTTGTGGCTAAATATCTTAGGGGCCTTATTCATCTTTCCTTTGTTAGACTATGTACTCGATTTGGGGAGCATCCTCACACCTACTCAATTTAATATTTTTTACAATACAGTAATGTCGTTAATAGCCCTTTCCTTTGTAAAACCTTACACCCGATTCATCATCACAATTTATTATTGGAGACAAAAACACCCACACTCGTAGATTAAGTTACTCATTTATTACTTCGGTTTAATTTCAGCTAAAAAGAACAAAAATTGACTACGACTGCATTTATCAGAAAAACTCAAACATAAAAAAGTGCAAGCATCCACATCTTGGGTGCTTGCACTAGATCATACTAAAATGAATAGAGTTTCTGTTACCTCGTCAAAACCGCCCAGAGCGGAATATTGAATAAATTAACCACGATACCATTAACACAGCTATAACAAAACCAATTTCTACTGCTGGTATATTCCATAATAGAGAAGATTGTCTCCCTAGAGCCGATCCTATAATTAAACCAACCATAATTAAGCTAAATGATAATAGCACTATACTAAATGATAATCGATTACTGACCGTATCTAGTTTTGAGAAGAAGCTTTCTGCCTTCGGAATTGAGACCTCAATAGGGATTTTTTTCTGCTTCGCTAAATTACTAAGCTCCCTGACAACTTCCGGCATATCTTCTATAACATCACCATATTCATCAATCTGATCAAATACACTCTCAGCGATTCGCTTCGGATTATATTTTTCAAGAATCAGTTCACGTCCGAACGGTTCTGCCGCTTTAACAATGTCAAACTCAGGGTCCAACCGCTCAACCACACCTTCAAGAGTCAGAATTGATTTACTGACAAGCGTGAAGTCTGATGGAATTGTTATTTGGTGCTTATGAGCAATTGAAAATAAATCCGTCATCGATTGGCCTAAACTCATATCACTAAGTGGGACGTTGTGATACTTAATGATAAACCGATCTAAATCACCACTTAACTCATGAAGATCTACATCTTCATGTGCAATTCCCATCTTAAAGATTGCTTTAATCATATCATCTGAATCCTTTTTCACCATAGCCATTACTAATGATGCTAGGTGCATTCTCATTTTGGATGACAAACGTCCCATTAACCCGAAGTCCATCCATGCTACTTGAGAACTCGACTGTGCAAAAATGTTACCAATATGAGGGTCCGCGTGAAAATAGCCATCTTTAAAAATTTGATAGAACATTGTGTGAACCACTCGATCGGCTAACCACTCTAAATCAATGCCCTCTTCTTTAAGTTTATCGATTTCATCTAACTTAGTACCATCAACAAATTCCATTGTTAAAACTTTCTTGGATGTGTAATCCCAGTAAATCTTAGGGATTTTGATAGTTTCATCATCTTCAAATTGTTGAGCCATTAGATCAGCATTGCGTCCCTCTGTTGTATAATCCAGCTCGTCTTTAATAGCGTCAGAAAACTCCTCGACGACGTCTGTTATCTGATACTGTTTAGCCCAATCCAAACGTTTTTCCGCACGTTCAGCTAATTCATGTAGAATTTCAAGATCTGTATGTACTTGCTTATCGACACGCGGACGCTGGACTTTAACCGCTACACGTTCACCATTTTTGAGTTTGGCTTCATGAACCTGACCAATTGATGCCACCCCTAGAGGTTCTGATTCGAACTTTTCAAAGGCTTCATCAATACTCTCGCCAAGCTCTTTTTCTACTATTTGTTTAACGTCTTCAAAAGGAATCGGAGCGATTTCATCTTGTAATGAGGATAATTCTTTTATAATATCTTCTGGAATTAAATCAGGACGTGTACTGGCCATCTGTCCAATTTTAATAAATGTTGGGCCTAACTCTTCTAAGAATTCTCGAATACGCTTGCCTAAAGACTTGGATTGATTTTGTTTACGCCTTACGTATAACCGACGTGGCAATGAAAACACTTGATCCAATCCGAGTTCCTTAACGATAAAGCCCAAGCCATTACGTGAAAAGGCCGCTGCAATTTCACGGTACCGATTAATATGGCGCATTTGTTTTTTTAACACACTCACCCCTCCTTCCTAACGTTCTTCACTTTGCTGATTTTCTAGCTTTCTAATGCGCTCCTCCAACTTCTCCATATCTGTTTTTGTAGGAACCTCTAATTCATCTAGGTACGTTTTTAATTGTTTTTTGACTTTATCATCTAGTTGCTTTTGACTTTGCTCACCTTTCCTCTTAAGTTCTTTTAAAAGGTGGTCCGATTCTTCTTTAGTCAATTCCCCTTTATCTATTAACTCGTCCATCACACGATTAACCTGCTCCTTACTAGCAGAAGCTAACCCCAACCCAAGTGATAATCCCTTATTAAAATAATCTCTCATATATTGGCCCTCCTTAAACGACTTATTTGTATGAGTTTACCCTTAACTCATAAGGTGAAAACAAGTACCTTAAGTGAGATAATCTAATGAGAGCACTTCTTCCCTGGGCAAAATTAGAACATGTTGATTTTATGAGACATTAGTGGCCATTATGAGGAATCGAATTTTATCGAAAATGGTTTTTCGTCTTAATTTATGAGACATTGAAGCAATTTTTTAAGCCATTCTACATATAAAAAGCCTCTTTAATCGATTCCGATTAAAGAGGCTTTGCCTTTATCCCATAACCTTGGGTTCATCTGTTCTTTGTTTTGATTTAGGTTCTACTAAATTAAGAGCTTCGGAAGTTGTTTTGTTTACATCTTCTAGTAAGTCTGTGTTCTCCATTAGAGAAACGCCATAAGATGGAACCATCTCTTTTAATTTTGGTTCCCATTCTTCAATGTGTTCTGGGAAACAATTTTCCAAGATCTCAAGCATCACGTTTACAGCAGTGGATGCACCTGGTGATGCTCCAAGTAAAGCTGCGATGGATCCGTCTGCTGCGTTAACGACTTCAGTACCGAATTGAAGTGTTCCTTTTCCACCTTGGTCTGTTTCCTTAATTACCTGTACGCGCTGACCCGCTACGACGATTTCCCAATCTTCTGTTCTCGCGTTAGGAATGAATTCACGTAACGCTTCCATACGTTTTTCCTTAGAAAGCATAACTTGCTGAATTAGATATTTCGTCAGCTTCATTTCCTTAGCTCCAGCCGATAGCATATTCATCACATTATTCGGCTTTACAGATGTGAACAGATCTAAGTTCGAACCTTCTTTTAAAAACTTCGGTGAAAAGCCAGCGAATGGTCCAAATAATAAAAATCTCTTTCCATCAATAAATCTTGTGTCTAAGTGTGGTACTGACATTGGCGGTGCGCCAACTGGAGCCTTTCCATAAACCTTAGCATGATGTTGCTTTACCACTTCTGGATTGTTACACACTAAGAATAGTCCACTTACTGGGAACCCGCCAATCCCTTTACCCTCAGGAATACCTGACTTTTGAAGTAAATGTAAGCTACCGCCCCCAGCACCAATGAAGACGAACTTCGCATTCTCTAATTTAGATGATCCACTATCGAGATCTTTGACTTTAAGGTCCCACGAACCATCGCTAAGGCGGTTTAGATCCTCAACATCATGACGGTAATTAATCTCAACGCCTTGACTCTTCAAGTGATCAAATAGTTTACGAGTTAATGCACCGAAATTGACATCCGTACCCGAATCAACCTTCGTCGCCGCAATTGGTTCATTCGACGTACGGTGATTCATGATAAGTGGAATCCACTCTTTTAATTGCTCGGGATTATCTGAGAACTCCATGTCCTTAAATAAAGGATTGCTAGACATAGCTTCATAGCGTTTCTTCAAGAAGTTTACATTATCTTCCCCACGAACCATACTCATATGTGGTAGTGCTCTAATAAATTCACTTGGGTCCTCAATTAATCCTTTATTAACTAAATAAGACCAGAACTGTTTAGACACAGTGAACTGCTCATTAATCTTTACAGCTTTAGTCATATCAATCGTTCCGTCTGACTTTTCACTTGTGTAATTCAACTCACACAAAGCCGCATGGCCAGTCCCAGCATTATTCCATTCGTTAGAGCTTTCTTCACCCGTATTTGCAAGTCTTTCATATACTTTGATATTCCAATCTGGTGCCAACTCTTTTATGATCGAGCCTAAAGTGGCACTCATAATTCCAGCACCAATTAAAATAACGTCTGTTTGGTTTTGTCCGCTACTCATAATAACCTTCCTATACCCAGATTTTATAATATATATAATAAACTTATTTAAAATTAAATATTAATGCCCGACTACTAGAGAGTATAAAATATTTTGTGTAAATGATTTTTAGAACATAGAAAAAGGAAGACCCTTTTTGTAGAATTAAGTTAGCCGACAAAATTCACAGAAAAGAGGTCTTCCCTATGAACCATGTTACTAC